>JAUWTT010000419.1 GCA_030614585.1 Acidobacteriota bacterium | reverse complement strand
CTCGGGTTGGGGCTGTTGGAAACCGAGGGACTCACTGGACTCTCGAATGGTCTCGCCTGCCTGGAAGGCGTGGTTTCCGAGTACTGGCCGTCTCTTTTTCCTGCAAAGAAGCGCATGAGAGCCCGAATCAATGCGCTGAATTGGTTGTCAGAGAAGGCTGGAGCAGTCATCTCTCGTCAAGAACCAGGTCAGGAGGACACCGAGATCTATACCATTTGTGGGGAGCAGGTCAAAGCTCTTGAAGCCCTGCTGGAGGAGAAGATTGGGCCGGATAACCCGGGCCTCACCGATCTGCATCGCCCAATTCAAGAACATCTAAATCGGCTTTCCGCTGGGGCTGGTGTTACGGACGAGACAGGAGTCGAATCGAGGCCCCAACCCGAAATCAAGCCGGCGATTTCGGCCGTCGCGGGGCCTGCGACTTCGATCGGAAGTCCCGAGGACGCCAAACGAGCCTTGAGAGACTCAGTCAGCGCACTGAAGCGTGTAATCTCTTTCAGGCGAAGTCAAGATCTTTCCAACCCGCTATCCTATCGCCTGATCCGGTCCCTCACGTGGTGTGAGATCGATGCCTTGCCCCCGGCAGACAACGGAAAATCCCGGATACCTCCGCCCCCAAGCCATCTTAGGAATAGTTGCCAGTCTCTCTTTGAGCAATCTGCTTGGAAAGAACTGGTGAGCCAGGTGGAACCCAAGGTCGGGGAATTTCCTTTCTGGCTCGATCTTCACCGGATGAGCGAGATGGCCCTGGCCTCTCTGGGGCCAGACTATGAAGGGGCACGGCGTGCTGTGAAGGCGGAGGTTTCTGCGTTTGTGGATCGACTCCCAGAATTGCTGGAGTACCAGTTCTCAGACGGTACTCCGTTCTGCGATCAGGAGACACAGACGTGGGCTTCGACTGTTCTTTTCCCGGGGCAGGAGGCTGAGCCGGTGGAAGTGGTCACTTCTGGCGACGGAGACGAATCTCTGAACGAATTACGAAAGCAGAGTCGCAGCTTGCTGAAAGAAGGAAAGCAGGATGATGCAATCAGACTGGTTCAAGATGCGATGAGATCAGCGCCTACCCAGCGACGAAGGTTTCTCGTTCAGCTGGAGTTGGCAAGACTCTGCGGAGAAGGAGGTCAGTCGAAGGCGGCGCTTGCACATCTGGAGTCGCTCGACGAACAGATATCGGAGTTCTCATTGGATGTCTGGGAACCCGGGTTGAGTCTGGAGGTACTGCAGGTCTATTGGACTGTATTGCGTGATGCTCTTCGGGCGCCCAAACAGGCCCCGCCGGATATCTCCCAGCAGGCAGACGCTGTGTACAGCCGTCTGTGCAAGCTCGATGTGTTGGCAGGACTGAAATTGATAAAGAAGAAGTAGGTTCAAACCTGAGACAGTTGGTGTGGGGTGAAGTAACCCGTCCAGGTGCTTTCAGGAAGAGAAAGCAATGAAAGGTACTTTCAAATAGAGGAGAGGAATCATGGCAAAGGAATCGTCAGTAGCTCCGAAGGAACGAGTCAATATCGTTTACAAACCCGCGACAGGCGACGCTCAAGAAGAGAAGGAACTGCCCCTGAAACTGCTGATGCTGGGGGACTACACTTTGCAGGAAGATGACACGCTAGTGGAGGACCGCAAGGCGATAAGCGTTGACAAGGATAATTTTGATGACGTGATGGAAAATCAAGGACTGTCACTGAGCCTGAACGTGAAGGACAAGCTGGCTGCCGAAGAAGGCGCGGAAGAGGACCGTGAACTCGGTGTGAAACTCGAGTTCAAGAAAATGAATGATTTTCGGCCCGAAGCGATTGCACAGCAGGTTCCGGAACTGAACCAGTTGCTCCAGTTGAGAGCTGCGTTGCAAGCGTTGAAAGGTCCATTGGGGAACGTTCCCGCTTTCCGGAAAAAGATCGAGAGCATCATTGCTGATACCTCAGCCCGTGAAAAGGTTCTCCGAGAGTTGGGAGCAGAAAAGGAATAGAGTAAATGAAAGTTGTCGGGAGACAAGACACCCATACTCCCAGCCCTAATTATGGAGGGATCAAGAATGGCTGAAGAAAAGAAACAGCCCCTTAAAGAGACAGTCGAGACCGAAGAAGTGGAATCCACTCTGTTGGACGAAGTCCTGGAGCAAACGAAACTCAAGCCGTCGGACGAAGGCTATGATACAGCCAGGCAGGGGGTCGAGGCGCTCCTGGGCGAGTTATTGACGCCGAAGCGAGAAGGAGTGAAGGTTCAAACAGGGCTGGTCAACGAGATGGTCGCCGAGATTGATCGAAAGCTGAGTGACCAGCTGGACGCGATCATGCACGACCCGACCTTCCAAAAGCTCGAGTCCGCCTGGACAGGATTGAAGTTCGTCGTAGACAGAACCAACTTCCGAGAGAACATCAAGATCGAGCTTCTGAATGTTTCCAAAGACGATCTGCTGGAGGACTTCGAAGACGCGCCTGAAATAATGAAATCGGGCCTCTACAGGCAGGTTTATACGGCTGAGTACGGGCAGTTCGGCGGAGAGCCCTACGCTGGGATGATAGCCAATTACGACTTCGGCCCGGGTCCCCAGGACGTCAAACTCCTTCAGTACGCAGCCAGTGTTGGAACGATGTCCCATGCCCCCTTTATCGCTGCTGCGTCGCCAAAGTTCTTTGGAGAAGATTCGTTTCTTCCTCTTCCGAATCTGAAAGACATCAAGTCGATTATGGAGGGGCCACAGTACACGAAATGGCAGTCCTTTCGAGAATCTGAAGACTCCCGCAGTGTCGGCTTGACAGCACCGCGTTTCCTGCTCCGCTTGCCTTATGGCGAAGAATCGAACCCGGTCAAGGCCTTCAACTACGATGAGAAGGCGGACGCTCATGGCAATTATCTCTGGGGTAATACGGCATTCGCGTTTGCTACCCGCCTGACAGACAGTTTTGCCAAGTTCCGCTGGTGTCCCAACATCATCGGTCCGACCAGCGGGGGAGCGGTCGAGGATCTCCCGGTTCACACGTTTGAGTCGATGGGTGCGATGGAATCCAAGATCCCAACCGAGGTCCTGCTTTCTGAACGCCGTGAATTTGAACTTGCCGAGGAGGGATTTATCGGGCTTGCCATGCGGAAAGGCAGCGACAATGCTTGTTTCTTTTCAGCTAACTCCTGCCAGAAACCGAAGTACTTTGGTCAGTCTAAGGAGGGGAAGCAAGCGGAGACGAATTACAAGCTGGGGACACAGCTTCCCTATATGTTCATCATGAACCGGTTGGCCCACTACCTGAAGGTACTTCAGCGCGAACAAATCGGTAGCTGGAAGGAACGCGCCGATCTGGAGAGAGAGTTGAATCAGTGGATTCGTCAGTACGTCGCCGATCAGGATGTCGTCGAACCCGGAGTTCGGGGGAGAAGACCACTGAGGAAAGCCGAAATCACCGTCAGCGACGTCGAAGGTGACCCGGGCTGGTACCGGGTAGATATGAAGGTTCGGCCCCATTTCAAGTATATGGGGGCCTTCTTCTCACTTTCACTCGTCGGCAAACTGGACAAGGAGTGAGTGCCTACAACTCGTCCATGAGACCGGCGATAGTCTGAGTTTTTGTTGAACGCCCAGTCATCAGTAACGGACGGGCTGGGCCTGTCTAAGAACAGAAGGAGGAAGAATGCCATTACCAGCGCACCTCACCTTGGAGGGTGAGAATCAAGGTAACATTGAGGGTTCCTGTGATCAGGAAGGAAGGGAAGGGACCATTCTAGTTCAGGCTTTGGATCATGAGGTGTCGATCCCTCGTGAAACTCAGACCGGTCTGGCGACCGGAAAGAGAATCCACCATCCCTTGACTATTATGAAGGCCTTTGACAAATCAACTCCACTTCTCTATCAGGCCCTTACCAGCGGCGAACACATGAAATCTGTCGAGATCAAATGGTATCGGATCGATCCCACAGGCACGGAAGAACACTATTTCACGACTAAGCTGGAAGATGCCATCATAGTCTCGATCCGCCCGTCTATGAAGAACTGTCTCGATCCGGCTATGGAGCACCTGCCCCACCTGGAGGAGATTTCTTTTACTTATCGGAAAGCCATTTGGCGATGGGAGCCTGACGGAATCGAGTCTGAAGACGACTGGCGGGCCCCAAGGCAGTGAAGCTGAAGTACCATGGGACGTAATCTGACCCTCCTGGAGCGGTTGGCGGATCCGAAGGAAGAGGAACGCAGGACCATCCGTGAGAACACGCAACAGCTGGCTGATTCGGTCATGCGACATCTTCAGAGACTGCTCAATACACGCCAGGGACATGTGCTGACCCAGCCTGAATACGGGATGCCAGACTTCACCGATTGTGCGGAGTCTCTTCCTGAGACAATGGACAAAGTCCGTCGTGCCATCAAGAGTTCGATTGAGAAGTTTGAACCCAGGCTGCGCCGTGTGAGGATCACTCATCTGCCTTCTGAAGACAGCCTCAATCTTCACTTTGGCATCACTGGGCAACTCGTGACCGGGAAGGAACGGATCTCAGCGT
>JAUWTT010000417.1 GCA_030614585.1 Acidobacteriota bacterium | reverse complement strand
GCTCCCTTCAGAGCTATTCTCGGGCTGAGAGGCTCCCTTCAGAGCTATTCTCGGGCTGAGAGGCTCCCTTCAGAGCTGTTCTGGGGCTGAGAGGCTCCCTTCAGAGCTATTCTCGGGCTGAGAGGCTCCTTGTAAACCCATAATGCTGTTGCTGCGCTGGGACTCGAACCTTCTCTCGGTACCGAAGGTGCGGTGGAGAGAAACCGGTGACGCAGTAGCCGGCTGGTGAGAAACGTGGACTCGAGGGCGTGCTGTCCCGCTATCAGGATATCCCGCAGGTTGCCCCTGAGGAGGCCCTGGGTATTAAGGATATTCCCCGGGGTCTGCCCCTGAAGGGGGCATATGTGTAAGCCCAGGGCGGCAGCCCTGGGTCAACCGGACAGCTCAAATCGCGAGCCCTGCATGGGCGACACATTCCAGAAAAGCCTTTTTGGACCACCGACCCACAAGCCCCATCCGGCCCCGTTCGTCGATCCAGCTACGAGCTTAGGACTTCCCTCTCACACGCTTTCAAGCATAACGGGCAATCCGAGCTTGTTATCGTAGCGTGGGCGATACCGATCGACGTTATAGAACTTCTCCAAGTTAACGGTGCGCGCACCGGCTGCAGGGTCTGGGATTTCAGCGTGACAGTAGCGCCCTCCTTGGATTCCGACCATCCGCCCTGTGACATTGTCGCTGACGAGATCGAGGGCAATGTTGGCAAAGGTGATGGCGACAAGGTGGTCTATGGAATCAGGATCTCCACTGCGGAGATCATATGTAAGGTCACTCGCCATCGTTTCCTGACCCGTTCTTTTTCGAATCTCCTGAGCGAGCTCCGTGCCGATATCCACCTTCTTGCGGTGACCATACGCGTCGGCCTCACCATATTCGGAAACTTCGTGCCCTGTCCAGGCGGCACCTTCCGAGACTACGACGAGTGAATAGTTGCTTGGGTTATTCCGTTTATCTTCCATCAACAAGTCGCAGATCAGCTCCAGGTCAAACGGGTGCTCGGGAATAAGGCACCTGGTAGAGGTCACGTAACCTGTATAGAGCGCTGTGAAGCCGGCGTCCCTGCCAAAAATCCGAAAAACGCCAATTCGCTCATGGGATCCGCAGGTAGTGCGCTGCCTGGTGATCAGGTCCTTGGCCCGAGTAATCGCTGTCGAGAATCCGATGCAGTACTCGGTATTGCGGACATCATTGTCCATGGTCTTTGGGATTGCGACAACCGGAAAGCCTTCGCGTTCGAGCCGCGCTGCGTAACTGAGGGTGTCGTCACCACCGATGGCGATGAGAGTAGTGATTCCCAGACGCTCGAGGTTATTCAGGACGATCGGAGTGAGATCGAAAGTGGTTTCGTCGATGGCGTACTTTGAAACATCCGAGTCTTTCAGGTGGGGAGGTATCTTTGTGGGTTTGGTCTTCCAGGGGTTGGTTCTGGAAGTGTGGAGTACCGTACCGCCAGTCCGATCAATCGCCCGCGTATTCTCACGGGTCAAAGGGATAACGTATTTCGAATCTGTCGCATCAAAGGGATCCAGGTGAGTCAGCCCCTCCCAACCCTTCTTCACGCCAACGACTTCCCGTCCCATTTCCGTCGCGCGGTAAACAACCGATTTGATCACTGAGTTAAGACCAGGTACGTCCCCGCCACCGGTCAGAATTCCAATTTTTGATGCGTTCATGACATTCCTCCGTAAAGCTCCCTACAAGCTCCAAGCGACCATAAGACCAGCGGTCAAGCCATCACAGCCCCAAGCCGCGAAGGCAGAATTCTTCTAGAGGTCAACGATTTTAGTCAACATCTCGATTTGGCTCAACGTTGCTTGTCGGATACAGCGTAGTCAGCCCGCCTTTCTCACCTTCAGCTGAGGTTCGAAAACGCCGTCAACGTAGATTTCCATCACTTCTTTCGCGACTGACGAGGAATGCGGACTAGTTGACCGAAAACACAAAGAAATACTGGTAAGAAAGAAACTCGTGTTTCTTCAGGAGTTGAAATCCAGCCCTTTCCATCTGCGCCACAAGAGCGCTGCCGGCAATCTTCATGTGGACGGGAGGCCCCACAGGCAGTTCGACTTTCTTGTAGTCAACCATTATCACTTGTCCGCCGGGCTTCAAGGCCCGCTTGATGAGCTCCAAATAGTTCTCCTGATCGCCTATGTGGTGCCAGGTGTTGCAGATGAAGACCCTGTCAAGAGAACGGTTCGGCAACAAGGGATCATCTTCCTCCGCAAGGATCGTGACAACGTTTGCAGTTCCGAGATCCCGGCTTCGACGATTCATGTGGCGAATCATGTCAGGGTTGATGTCAACCGCGAAAACCTTCCCCTGGTCCCTGACGGCCTTCGAAAACCTAAAAGCAAAATAGCCCGATCCTGCCCCGATGTCTGCGATGGCTTCTCCCTGCTCAAGTTTGAGAGCAGCCACCACCTCGTCAGGCTTCTGATACAAGTCCCGCTCAGGGTTCTCCAGCATCGCAATGTAGGCAGAAGAATCGCTGTGATGCCTGTGCATCTCGGCTTCGGCCGAGCGTTGTGCACCCTGTGCCCCTAAGAATTGGCTCAATGCGAAAGTGATTAACAGGAGGAGGATTCTCATTACACCCTCGTCTCTTCGATAGTTTGTCTTTTTGTTTCTATGGTTTCGGCCCAATTCTAGCATCCCGTTTCGTCTCGACTGGATCAGTTAATTCGGGGATCGTCGGGCCAAGGACGCGGCGGCGCGTAATCCGGGTCGTACTCGAGTTCTTCAGCGGCGCGAATAGCCCGTTTGTTAGCCATGAAATAGACAGCGGCCAATCCAATGCCAAGCGCAAGACCGATGGCGTGACTGCGATAGCTGACCGAGGCCTTCAAAGCGCTGGGCATCAGTAGAATAAGTCCCACGCCGAATCCATGTAAGAGGCGCCTCTTGATCGAGTAGCGCCGTTCGATGAGCATATACATTGTCAGCCAAAACCCGGCCATCCAGTACACCACTCCCGATGCGCCAACCAGGCGAACCTGCGGTGCGTAACTAAGTAGAGCCAGGTAGTTTGTGAGTGATCCCATAGCTACCGCGGCAATGGGATAGATCCAGAAGCCGAAATAGCCGTACAACAGATAGCTGAACAATCCAAAGAGCACCGCATTGGAAAGAAAATGCTTGAAATCCGCATGGACAGCAAGTGCCGTCACGAGTCGCCAGTACTCGCCTTGGACGAGAACCTTCTCCGGATTTCCAGCTAGCGAGGCATAAAGATGGTTGCTGTCGTTCCAGGCCAGCAGCGAAACAAACAGAATGACCAAGACGCTGAGGAGCGCAATCAGAATACTGTAGTCTCTCGGCTTTTGAGACAAGAGAGTGCTTCTGATTATGAATGGGCCCAGCATCGCTCTCACGCGGTCATACTAACATTCGATACACGCGGCGGGAGTTGGTTTGCGTGTTTCAAGCCGGAGATGGTAACCTTCCCCTAAATCTTCTAACCGGAAAAGGAGTCCAATTAGATCGTGAAAAGAATCACCAGAAGATCATTTGTCGAGAAGAGTATCCTGGGTGTCGCCGCTCTTGCTTCCGGGGCCGTGACGAAGGCTTCGCCCGGCACCGCTGTGGATCGGGTACCGTTGGGAAACACCGGGATTGAAGCCTCTAGGATCGCAATGGGAACCGGGTTCAGGGGCGGTTCAAGATCGTCGAATCAGGTACGGCTGGGACGCGAGAGCTTCATCAAGCTCATGCGCCATGGGTTTGATAGCGGGCTGAACTTCTACGATATGGCGGATCTTTACGGGTCTCACGGGTACATGAAGGACGTGCTCAAAGAGATTCCGCGAGAGGATTTGACTCTTCTTTCAAAGGTCTGGTTTGCTGACGGGGCTGGAATGGAACCGACCGATCGCGCTGTTCCGTCGGTTGACAGATTCAGGAAAGAGCTCGGAGTGGACATGATCGATATCTGTCTGATCCACTGCGTCACTAATTCAAACTGGCCTGTCGAGCTCCAGAGGATTCGCGATGAATTGAGTGAACTGAAAGAGAAGAAGGTCATTCGTGCTACGGGATGTTCCTGCCACGATTTTGGCGCTCTGCAGGTCGCTGCCAAGGACCCATGGGTGGATGTGATATTTGCCCGGATCAACAATCGTGCCAAGTCCATGGATCATTCGGACCCGAACGCGGTGGCTGCTGTTTTGAGAGAAGCCCGAAGCAACGGGAAGGCCGTTGTCGGAATGAAGATCTATGGGGCCGGCCGGCTCGCTGAACCTGAGCAGCGTAAAGAGTCTTTGCGTTACGTCTGGGAAAACGATCTGGTTGACGCAATGACCATCGGGTTTGAAAAGACCAGGCAGGTCGATGATTCGATTCAAGGTCTCAATCAGGTTCTGAAGGCCTGATCCCGGTCTTTGGGGGCGCCGGCACACTCCGCCGCTTGCGAGAACTTCCGGCGAACAACTCAACCTCTCCTGCAGCGAACCGGGTGGTCGGAAAGACAGCCAGGAGGATGATTCGTATGTTACGTGCAACT
>JAUWTT010000480.1 GCA_030614585.1 Acidobacteriota bacterium | reverse complement strand
TTTCCTTGGCTAGAATCGCGGCGGGACCACCGATACTGCCCAGATAGAAACCACCGTGCTTCCGGCAGGCATCGGTCACTTGCTGCGAACGATTCCCTTTAGCCAGCATCACCAAAGAAGCGCCATGGGATTGAAACAGCTCGACATAGGGGTCCATGCGGCCGGCGGTAGTGGGGCCGAAGGACCCGGATGGCATACCAGCCGGAGTCTTGGCCGGTCCTGCATAGTAGACGGGATGAATCTTAAAGTAGTCGGGCAAGCCCTCGCCCCGATCCAGACGCTCTTTCAGTTTCGCATGAGCGATGTCGCGAGCTACGACCATCCTCCCTGACAGTGAAAGTCGCGTTTTGACCGGATATTCGCCCAGTTCCGTGAGGATTTCCGACATGGGCCTGTTGAGGTCAATCTGTACCGGTTTTGAAGCTGTTTCTTCCTCCTCGCCGATCAACCAGCGTATCGGGTCCTCGTCGAGCAGCTCGAGCCAAATGCCGTCACGATTAATCTTTGCTTTAACATTTCGATCAGCAGAGCAGGACACTCCCATCCCGACCGGACAGGAAGCTCCGTGCCTCGGCAACCGAACCACCCGCACATCATGTGCGAAATGCCTGCCACCGAACTGTGCCCCGAATCCACTCAGCTGAGCGGCAGCCAGCAGCTTCTCTTCGAGTTCCGGATCACGAAAGGCGCGGCCTCCGAGGTTTCCAGAAGTCGGCAGATCGTCCAGGTAGCCGGTAGAAGCTAATTTCACCGTTTTGAGACAGGCCTCTGCACTGGTGCCGCCGATGACAAATGCCAGATGGTAGGGTGGGCAGGCAGCGGTCCCAAGGGTCTTCATCTTCTCAGTCAAAAACGCTTCAAGGCTCTCGGGATTGAGCAGGGCCTTCGTCTCTTGAAAAAGATAGGTCTTGTTTGCGGAACCGCCTCCCTTGGCCACAAACAAGAAACTGTATTCATCACCCGGAGTGGCCAGGATGTCGATCTGGGCGGGAAGGTTCGTTCCAGAATTCTTCTCCTCGTACATCGTCAGCGGCACGACTTGCGAGTACCTGAGATTCTCCTGTGCGTAGGTTTTGAAGATTCCGGCACTCAAGGCTTCAGCGTCGTCACAACCAGTAAGAACATACTGCCCCTTCTTGGCGACCACGGTTGCAGTTCCAGTGTCCTGACAGAACGGTAACTCACCTTCGGCAGCGATGACGGAGTTCTTGAGCAGCGTTCTCGCCACGAATTTGTCATTCTCCGAGGCCTCAGGGTCTTTCAGAACACTAGCCACTTTTTCCTGGTGGGCAGGCCGTAAGAAGAACGAAACATCCCGCATTGCCTTCTGGGCAAGCAGGGTAAGTCCCTCAGGTTCCACCACCAGAAACTCCCAGTCTCCTAACTTCTGAACCGAAACAAAGTCGGTCGTCAGCAGCCTGTACTCCGTTTTGTCCTCACCCAGGGGAAATGGTATCTGGTACACGAATTCAGCCATCTCGTTAGCTTAAGAGAAGTGCAGGCCCGTAATCAAGGATTCGAAGAGGATGAAATCTTCTTGAAGAAAAGGGGTCGAACTCGGGATTGGGCAATCCCTTTCGAAACGGTGCTGGTCTCTGTTCTTCCGGTCTTCAGGCAGAGAGCTTCAACTGGGTCACCCTGGCAAGCTTGTCTCCAAAGAACGAGGAGGAGATTCTCCCCAGAAAGCCACCGTTCTTCTTCTCGTTCACTTTGACCTGGAACTGTCTCAGTGAGTCGTAGCCCCGCAGGATTCGATTGAAGAAGACAATAGCATTTTTTTCGAGGGTTTCGCATCCGCCGCGTCGAGGAAGTGATTGCTCCCATTCAATGGAAGGAGTATCGATGATCAGGCCCCTCTCAAAAGTCTCAGCAACAGCGGCGACAAATCTGCACTCTCCGTAGAACTTACTGGCGTAGGTGAATCTCAATTGATTTTTGGCGGGAAGAACGATTCCGGTTTCGTTTAGATCCTCAATTCGCATATTCAAACAGACGTTAACGATGTAGTGATTAAACGATTCTAATCAGAGAGGGCAGATTTCGTTGTGGGAGCAATCACATTTCTACGAAGTGGCATTCCCAGGCCGCTTCCAAAGTCTCTGGAGTCATCTCGGGCGACCGTCCCTGGTAGCGGGCATCCTCCACAATATGTTCGACAAGGTCCCGAGGGTGGCAGGCGTTGAAGTCAACCCCGAGCCCTGTGTAGAAGCGCTCCAAGAGATGATTGAAGGCATCTTCCCTGAACTCAACTTGATAGTGCCTGCAGACCTTCTCGAAAATGCCCCTGAAGTCGGACAGAGTTGGGTGATCGATCTTGATCTTGTATCGCATCCGCCGCAGGAAAGCCTCGTCAACAAGCTTGCTTGGTTCAATATTCGTCGCAAAGACCACCAACAGATCGAACGGGATCTCGAAACGAACCCCGGTGTGAAGTGTCAGAAAGTCGATCCTTCTCTCGAGAGGAACGATCCAACGATTCAGTAAAGCCTGGGGGTTGACCAACTGTCTCCCAAAATCATCTACCACGAGAAGCCCGTTATTCGCCCTCATTTGGAATGGAGCGTCGTAGAATTTCGCAATCGGATTGAAGTTGAGGTCGAGTGACTCCAAGTTTAGTTCACCTCCTCCAATCACGACGGGACGCTTAATCCGAACCCACCGGCGATCTTCATTAGAAGAAGCCTCGGTTCCACTCGGAATGTGAACCACCGAGTCGAACAGATTTATAATTTCCCCGTGAACAAGAATCGAATAGGGAATGTAGACCTCTCCGGGTAGCACCTCCCCAATAGCTTCGGCAATCGTTGTCTTCCCATTTCCCGGCGGGCCATAAACAAACACTGCCCGACCTGAACTGATCGCCGGTCCCAGCCTCCTGAGAACCTCAGGCCTCACAACGATGTGCGAAAAAGCCGCCTCGATTTCTTCCGGGGTGACAAGGATGCTCTTGATGGTCTGAGTCTTGACGGCTTCACAGTAGGCTTCAAGATCAACCGGAGCCGGACCGACGTACCGCGACACCTCCAACAGCTTTGCAGCGCGTTCTCTTCCACGTTCGGAGATCACAAACCGGTAAGACAAATCGCCAACCTGCCCCATCCCTTTGACCTCGACGAACTTGTTCTTTCTAAGGTCTTCAAGGATTTCCCTGAGAATCAGAACTGGCAGTTTGACTCGCTCGGACACCGCACCCAACCCAAACTCACCCATGAAAAGAATGTGCTTGACCACTAGATCGGTGAGGAATTCTCGATTGATTCCCGTATCTTCCACTGACTTGGGGGCACGTGGCACCCACTCGAAAGCAGAAGATAATTCGTCTTCAGAGAGATAGCCCAGTTCCACCAGGTTATCTCCCAATCGGCCACCCCGAACACGCTGCAACTCTAGAGCTTCTTCGAGCTGCGCTTCACTGATCTTCGATTTCCTTATCAGGGTCTCACCCAGGCGATCTCCCATTCCCGACTGTCCTTTCAATTTAGTCTTGAGTCTCGGGGTCCGGATCACCAGTCCCCACTCTCGAGTTCACCTTACAGCAGACCTGTGGCTAACGGAGTGATGAGGAGGAGTAAGAAGTAAGAAGGAAGAAGTAAGCAGTAAGTGGTAGATGGTAAGTTAGCGCCTAAGCCCCTAGCGTCTTAGCGCCTTTGCGTGAGACAGATACTCGCGTTCGTCGTTCGCTCGAAATTCGACACTTGGCATTTGATAATTGTTTGTAAGTCGTACCCGAACCGGTTTAAGATTTCGTAAAGCACTGATTATGGATGACAAAAGATTACCGCAAGACATACTCAAGGCACCCATCAAAGGACTGAATCTTCGGGCCGATACTCTTGGAGGGCAACTGGGGAGAGAGATGCAACTCCTGGTCTTTCTCCGGCACCTTGGCTGACTCTTCTGCCAGGAGACAGTCGAAGAACTGCGATCCACTGTGGAGCAGAAGAACGAGTTCCCTTCAGTTTGCTTCGTTTTTCCA
>JAUWTT010000293.1 GCA_030614585.1 Acidobacteriota bacterium | reverse complement strand
TTCCAGAACCACCAAACGAAACAAGCAGGTCCTATGGGGGGTAACCATTTGGCTTCTCCTGATGCACTACCTTGATCTCTACTGGTTGGTGATGCCCATTCATTCTGAAGGCTTCCATCCTCACTTGTTGGACCTGCTCACGCTGCTGGGAGTTAGCGGACTCTTTGCAGCTGCGCTGATAAGGCTGATGGTGGGGCCGGCCCTTGTCCCGACAAGGGACCCGAGACTCGCCGAATCTCTCTCCTTCGAGAACATGTGACGGGAACTCAGCGATCCTTTCAGGGCTCGGACAACATTCAGCGCTGCTGACTCTCCCGAAGCTATTCATAGTAAACCACTTATTTTCTTTGTATCCTTGGTGACTTGGTGGTAAATCCTACAGCTGCGTAACACCACGCAGGCGATTTATCAGCTTGCAGCCACTCGCGACAGAGCCTAGAATAAAAGAAAAGGATTTCCAGGAGCCGGGAGCTCTGAGCAGGCCCCTCTCTGATTGACTTGGACACACGCTTGCTGTGCCAGACTTCTCGTTAGCTTGGTAAGGAGAAGTAAACGGGAACAAGGCTTGCCTGCAAACCTTGTTTGGTTCGAGCCAACCGGCCTTCTGGAAAGGAGGCGCTCGTGGCAAAATTGACAGTTTTCCCACCTTTTCAAGAAGCTTGCACCTACACCCTACCGCTCAAGGTAACTTCCATTGGCCGGGCCAAGGACAGTGACCTCCCAATTGATGATTCCCGAACCTCCCGCCGGCACTGCATGATCTCCTTCGCCGACGACCAATTCTTTCTTGAAGACACTTTGAGCACGCATGGCACCTATCTCAATCAAGAGAGAGTCCAAGCCCGACATGCACTGAAGGACGGAGACTTGATATCAATCGGCGGCACTGAGTTGCGTTTCACCGCAGACGCCGACGAAATCCAAATCGATGACCAGCTGCAAACCGACCCTGGCGGAGAACTGTCTTTCCCGGTTGGGAAGTTGATCAGAGACTACCGACCGGGCCAATCAGGTCAAGGGAAGAACGTGCGCTCTTTTCTCCACCCCACGCAGGATCAAGCGATTTTCTCCTTGAGAGATTTCGGAGTGGAGCTATTGGCTCATACCCACTTACAACCCGTGCTGGACCTCACCTTGGATTTTGCGAGCAGGGCTGTCCCTGCTCGAAGAGGGGTGCTGATGCTGCGAAACGCGGACAGCAATCAACTCCAACCAGAGGCAATTCGTGCTTTTGGAGGTGGAGTAAGAAAGAGCCCGATCCCAATAAGCCGTTCCATCGTGAACGCTGTCTTCGAGAGCAAGGCTTCTCTGCTGACACGCGATGCTCAACTCGACGAGCGCTTTGGATCCAGTGAGAGCGTGCTCGAGGACGACGTACATTCAGCGATTTGCACTCCGCTATGGAGCGAAAAGCGTGTGGTCGGCCTAATCTATCTGGATCGAGGAATGAATCAGGAACCTTTCACCAAGGAGGACCTCTGCCTTCTATCCTCTCTTGCTAATATGGCTGCCCTCAAAATCGAAAATGCCAGACTCTTCGAAGAGGCCCTCGAGAAAAGAGCCCTTGAAGAGCAACTTTCCCTCGCCTCTGAAATCCAGAAGGGTCTCCTTCCCCGGGGCTACCCCGAGGCTTCCGGATGCGATCTTGCCGCGTTCCAGATACCCTGTTTCCAAGTCGGGGGAGACTACTATGACTTCTTCCCGCTCGAGGGAGGGCGGTTTGGTTTGGCGATTGGTGACGTATCCGGCAAAGGTCTGGGACCATCCTTACTGATGGCAACTCTGCGTGCCTTCTTCTGCTCCCAGCTCCGGCTTGGAAGGTCCCTCCCCGAGCTGTTCAATGATCTAAGCTCATTCATTTCCGAAAGTTCGAACTATGGGACATTTATCACCTTCTTCTACGGCGAAATGGATCCTGCCACGGGCAGCCTCCGATTCGCGAATGCCGGTCACAATGCACCGATTATCATCGGTAGAGGGGCGAAGCACCTTCCAGCCACGGGACTCCCTCTGGGTATCTTTCCCGAAAGAGGGTATGAGGAGGGTGAGACGAGATTGGAAGCCGGCGAAGTCCTTGTCCTCTATACGGACGGAGTCACGGAACGAAGGAACAGAGAGGATGACGAATTCGGGGAGTCAAGATTAAGGGATGTCGTAGAAGGTGCAAGAGGATTAGGTGCCCAGGAGATACTCGACACATTGCAAACCTCGATCAAGGATTTTGGTGACCAGACGATGCTGCAGGACGACATGACGCTGGTTATCCTGAGGCGAGGTTTGGGAGGATAGCAGGGAATAAGTAAGTAGTAAGTAGTGAGCAGTAAACGGTGATCGGTAATCGGGGCCAGGGATGTCCTTGGTGGGCTTGGTGACTTGGTGGTACATGGTCCCTGATTACCGATCACCGATCACCGATTACGAGCACGAGCACGAGCACGAAGGAAGATACCAAGCCTCAAGACCCAAGACCCCGAGACAATCTTCAATTCAGTCAAAGACTACGGTCTTCCTGGAGTAAGTGAGGATTCGGTGCTCGATGTGCCATCGCACGGCTCTGGAAAGTACGATTTTCTCGAGGTCACGCCCCTTCTGGATCAGGTCGTTCAACTGATCACGGTGTGAAATCCTTATGACGTCCTGCTCTATGATCGGGCCTTCGTCAAGCTCTGGAGTCACATAATGGCTGGTCGCTCCGATGAGTTTGACGCCCTTTTCAAAGGCCCGATGATAAGGTCGCGCTCCACTGAACGCAGGCAGGAACGAGTGGTGAACGTTGATGATCCGCTGCGGGTAACGATCCACAAAATGGCTGCTCAAAATCTGCATATACCGAGCCAGAACGATGAGGTCAATCTTATTCTCCTGCAGGAGTGCGAGCTGCCGCTTCTCAGCCTCAAGCTTGTTGTCTTTCACGGGGATGAAATGAAAAGGTATCTGATAGAATTCAGCCAACTCCCGAGCAGTCTCGTGGTTGCTGATAATCAATGGGAATTCACAGTTCAATTCTCCGCTGCGTTGTCGGTAAAGAAGATCGGCGAGACAGTGATCATAGTGTGAGACGAAAATGCCCACTCTCTGCCGGATCGAAGACAACCTGAGCTTCCAGTCCATCCCCAAGTCGTGAGCAAGTGGGGAAAACTCCGTCTCAAAATCCTCCGTTGCTAATTCGAATTCAGACAGATCCCACTCCACACGCATCAAGAAGAGACCTGTCTCACTGTCCTGATGTTGATCCGCATGGAGAACGTTCGCGTTGCGCTTGTAGAGAAACTCGCCAATGCCGGCAACAAGTCCTTTGCGATCAGGACAGCTTATTAACAGAATAGCGCTGTTCTTCATCCTTCTTCCTCACAGTGCATGCAGTTCATCTCTCGATCCGGAAAAGATGACCGGCCCCCGGGGCGACCCAGTCCATCTCTCTGCCAAAGGGCTCCTCCTCTCCCGAGTAGGGAGAGATATGAATCAAGGTGCCGCCCGGTTCTTTCAAATGAATCTCGTATCGAAAAGAGTTGCTAAGATCCTTGTTCACCAGCATCAAGTACGATCTTCCCTTTTCGTCTTTGAACTCGCCTACCAGAAACCGCCCCTGTACCGGAGGTACTACGTAGCGCTGAGTCATTTCTACTCTGTCAACCAGATTGCTCTCACTCAAAGGCCGGCATTGCGGAGGAACCAGGGGGTAGTGGTAAACCCCGGTGCTGGTGAGTCTCTTGAGCGTTGGCGCCAGGGCATGGATCTGGTTGTTGATTCGGCGCAACTTATCCCAGGAAGGGGTCTTGTTTCCGAACTGATCGATTGGGCCCAGGCGATAGTTGCCAATGGCCCAACTGAAATAACTGAAATACTGCATACCGCGCCCGCCATGCGCCAAAGTCGCATAGGCTTGCAGGTGGTAGGTAGCGTCACTGTTCTCCATGTAGTTGAAATGCGTGACGGAGAGAACACAGTTCCAGAAGGGTACCCGGGTTTCCACAGAAAGTTTTCTGACCACTTCAAGATTTGTATAGAAATAGTCGAGCATCTCTCCCTGAACGAGGGAATAGTTGTCGTAACTCAGAAATGGCTGATGAATGACATCAACCAGCATCCTGACGTACTCTTCATAGCTCGAGACACCCACCCGCTCTGCCGACACACGAACGGGGAACAAGTTGACATAGGGCCACTTACCAGGCATGTACTCCTGAATAATGCCGGCGACAAGGCCAAGAGACGGCATGGCTCCGGCGTGAGGCTCATCCCGCAGGACAAAGCCAATGACAGCAGGGCTGTCTCCCACTTCATCCGCCAGCGACTTGATGTTCCTTCGCACTTCCTGTTCGTCCAGTGGATTGTCGAAATCGTAACCACTGACCCGAGGATCCCTGACGAAAACAGAAAGCCCCGCCGCTTCAAACACTGGAAGGTCTTTGACGCTCGCGAAACCTGCAATATTGATACCCGCGTCTTTCATCCATTGGAGCTGCTCCGGATCAGCAGGTGGCGGCCCCCAGGACATGACCACGAAATCAACGGGAGAAACACGCTGCTCCTTGAAAATCTTCTGTCCCAGGAGTTCTCCTCCGACAACAGTAACCAGGAGCAACACGAATACGATTAAAGCTCTACGTCGGTTTTCCATCATTTTCTTATTCTCCTCCGTATGTGTAAATCCAAGACCGCCGGCTTCTATCGAGCAGCGGACTAAAACCAGTTGCGGGTCAAGTCGTTTAGAAGCTTCCGTCCCTGGTTCACCGGTACCTCAGCCGGCTCCGACTGCACCCGCTCGTAGTCAAAACGAACCAGGGTTCGCTCCAATCGCTCGAGGTCCTCGTTGGCAGCAGTATCGTTCTTCTCCTTGAGTCGATTTTGGATGATTCGAACCTTTTCAAAATCCACAATTCCTTCTCTGAGTCTCTCAAAACGGATGCTGCTCCTTGCTCCCGGATAGACTAAGAAGCAGTCTCCAGCCGGCCACAGCACGTGACGCGTGTCGCGGAGAGGATCCGCCGTCCAACTGTCGTAGGCCCAGCGCAGAAACCCGTCCAAATTCAAGGCAGCCGCGTACCATCCCATCCAAGTATTCTCGGCTGGCGGAGAAAAAGGGAAATTATTCGGTTTCGGAGGGTGGCAACAAACGTAAAATGTGGTCGTCTTCCCCTCCCTTCTCCGTCGTTCCGTTTCCTGAGGGGGGACACCCCTGTCGATTATCGCACAGTAGTCCTCCAACGATTGATCCAGTTCTTCATGCCAGTGACCGGCATAGGTCACTTTCCACTCACGAGATTCCTCGTGGAGTGTCCTGAGCGCGGCTTGAGTATCCTCCAGGGCATTTTCATTGATGCCGATATATGTCTTCTCCAACCAGCCTTTGCTCTTGAGGTGCTTCCGGAAATCGCCCAGAAAAATAGACCAAACGGCTTTGAACTGAGAGGAATCAGGCAGCCATTCTTCCCAGACATGATTGCCGGAGACAGCGTCCAGGTAGCGGACCCGATGCTTCCACGGGAGCATCGTATAGGCAGTGATGGAGTCACTGATCCCACAGCTTGCCGCCAACTCCACGTAGAGGTCAAAAACTTCATAATCGAAGCTCCAGGAACCGTCTGGTTGCCTGATCCATTCGACCATGGTGCTGTCTGCGACATAAGTATCGTCTTTCCAGGGCGAGTGACAAACATAAGTCGT
>JAUWTT010000265.1 GCA_030614585.1 Acidobacteriota bacterium | reverse complement strand
CGACGAAGTTTACGATTAAGCTTGCGACAAAGGGAGTAGGACCAGCACATAGGAGCTCAGGAGTCTCACTGGCTTTTGTGAGAGGTGAATTCGAGGCAGATACCCAACTTTAGATGATCATGATCATTTAAGGTGATCAATGGATTTATCCAGTTACTGTATCTCTCCTCTGGTATTCCTAAATATGGTCGAAAGACAAAGAAACCGGAAACTTTTCTGTTGACAGCACGTATTATTGTATATACAACTAACGCTATGTCCAGAATCGAAAACCAGAAAACAATCGCCGAGCTGATCGCCCAGAACTGCATTGGAGTCCGAGTGAGGCTCCTGAACCGAGTCGTTACAAGGATCTACGACGATGCTCTGCGCCCCTTGGGTATCAAGACAAGCCAGCTCAACATATTGGTCGTAATCGCACGCCTGGGTCTGGCCCGCCCCGCAGAGATCTGCAACCGACTGAAAATGAAGATTTCTACGTTGAGCCGAAATGTTGAGCGGATGCGAGCCCGGAGGTGGATTGAAGTCATCGACGATGATAGGGACGCCCGCGCGCACCAACTTCGGTTGAGCGTTGAGGGCCTCCGACTTCTCGAGAAGGCTGAGCCGGGCTGGGCGGAAGCCCAGCAGAAAGTGGAGGCGTTGCTGGGAGCACCAGGAGTAGAGGCAATCGCAAGCGCCGCTGAAAAGATCAGAGCGATTGCATGAAGGTGGAGAAGAGTTTTTTTGAACTAATGATTGTATATACAAATGAATAGGAGAATCTTATGCAACTTGCTGAGCACCCAGCCGTGAAACGTTTTAGCCAAAGAACACAAGCCGAGCTGTCCCGGAGTGAATTAAGTGCGGTCCAACTGCGTCAGATCTGCCTGGAGGCCGGTGCCGCCGACGTTGGTTTTGTTGACGTCGAGCGTGATGAAGTTGCCGATCAAAGGGACGATCTTCTCCACTACTTCCCGCGCACGAAGACACTCATCAGCTTTGTCTGTCGCATGAACCGGGAACCGATCCGAAGCCCGGCACGCTCCGTTGCCAATCTCGAGTTCCATCACACCGGAGACCATGTCAACGAAGTTGCCCGAAAGATCGTTTCTACGTTAGAGGAGAAGGGGGTTCGGGCCATCGCGCCTTCGATGGGGTTTCCCATGGAAATGGAGCAGTTTCCGGGAAAGATCTGGGTGGTCTCTCACAAACCGATTGCCGTTGCGGCCGGTCTGGGTCAGATGGGGATCCACCGCAATGTCATCCATCCCCAGTTCGGAAATTTTATCCTTCTTGGCACCATCCTGACTGACGTCGAGGTCACGGAACAGGATCAACCCATAGATTACAACCCTTGTCTGGAGTGCAAACTGTGTGTGGCTGCCTGCCCGGTCGGAGCTATCTCACCCGAGGGCGAATTCAATTTCTCGTCCTGCTACACGCACAACTACCGCGAATTCATGGGCGGTTTCACGGACTGGGTCGAAACAGTGGTGGAAAGCAAGAGCGCCCCCGACTACCGAAAGAAGGTCAGCGCTGCAGAATCCGCCTCCATGTGGCAGAGCCTCTCTTTTGGTGCTAACTATAAGGCGGCCTACTGCATGGCCGTGTGCCCTGCCGGCGAAGAAGTCATTTCCCCGTTCTTAACCGATCGGAAGGGTTATCTCCAAGACATGGTCAAACCCCTCCAGCAGATGAAGGAGGCAGTCTACGTCGTTTCAGGTTCAGATGCCGAGGCGCATGTGATTCGCCGCTTTCCTCACAAGAAGGTCCGACGTGTCCGTGGGAGCTTACACCCGAGATCGATTAAGGGGTTCCTTGAAGGACTCCCCCTGGTTTTCCAGAAGAACCAGTCCCAGGGCTTGAATGCCACCTATCACTTCACATTCACCGGCGGCGAAAAGCACAAGGCAACTGTCACCATTCGGAACAGGACCTTGCGGGTCGAGGAGAGACACCTGGGGAAAGCCGACCTTCACGTGACGGCCGACAGCCAAACCTGGCTGGGTTTTCTGGCCAAAGAGCGCAGTCTTCCATGGGCACTTCTAACCAGGAAGATTCGATGGCAGGGCTCTCCTCGACTCCTACTGGCTTTTGGCAAATGTTTCCCCTCATAATGACATTCGAAACCAGACTGGAAGTTGGAAGTGACATGAACAGATTCGGTTGCTGTTCCGCTGGGCTTTACTCGCAGCTGCTTTCTGAACCGTGACAAGAATTCAGGCTATGCCAAGGGACACCGCCAGCCCAGCAACGAGTTGAGGAGGGAGTGAAGAATGCATGGGCAAAGAGAAACATCCTACGGGCCGCGTGTAACTTGCACACTGGTTCATGGAGCCTTCCTGATTTTCGCAGCATGGCTCTATTTCGGAGCCGGTGACACCGCCATATTCCAGTGGTTCAGCTTAGGAGAACCGTCCACAGGTAGCTTTGCGCGACGTGTCGTGCTCTTTTCTTTCGGCGTCATGCTGTTCCTACGAATGTCCCTGGAGTTCTTTTACCTTCTCAAACGCAAGTTCGGATGGGATGAGCTTGGAGGCGTTCTCTTTGCTTTGCTTGTGTATCAAGTGGGTTTTGCACTGATGGGAGTGTCAACGAGCACAGGAATAGGCATCGTGGACATCGTTGCGATCGTCATGTTTGTGATCGGGTCCTATCTCAACACGGGCTCGGAACTGCAGCGGAAGAAGTTCAAGGAGAACCCGGCCAACAAGGGACGGCTCTACACGGAGGGGCTGTTCGGCTATGCCCGGCACATTAACTACCTGGGCGACATTTTGTGGGTGACCGCCTGGGCCATCGTGACAAGGAATGTATGGGCGACGGTCGTCCCAGTGGCCCTTACCGCAGGGTTTACGTTCGCATTCATACCTTCGCTTAGCAGGCACCTCCAAAGGCGTTACGGTGAACAGTATGAAGAGTGGGCGAAGACGACAAAGGCGCTCATCCCATTCATCTACTGAATTAATGCAAACCACTAAGTCACCAAGGACACCAAAACAAACCGATCAATCTTAGGGTCTCTTAGTGCTCCTGGTGTCTTGCTGGTAAGTCCATGATTCTCCCTGTTCAAGCTCCCGCTATATCGGCTTGAGCAACAGGCCCCTGAGACTTCGAGACTTCTTCCCGAGACCCCGAGACACTATAATTCCGCGTATGAAGAACCTGACCGCTGTCAACGCTTTGAAGGTGTTCTCGGGAATGCTGCTTTTCTTCTTTTTCGCGGCCACCGTCGTACCAGCCGAAGGCGGCAGGGGAGTCTTGGCCTTACCCAATGAAGAAGGGACTGTGACGGTCTCCTGGCGGCTTCTGGCGTCAGACACCGCTGACGTTGCTTTCCACGTATACCGGCGTGATCTCTATCGCGGTCCGGAATATGAATGCTTGACCTCAACCCCTGTCACGAAAACCACCCGATACGAAGACTCCTCGGTCAAGAACGGAAACAGCTACCGTTATAAAGTCCACGCTGTAATTAACGGCCGGGAGGTTCCGTCCCTCGATTCGTCCTATGTAACCTCTACAGATTGGCATCGACCCTATGTCTCAATCGCGTTCGAAGGTGACTATCAAGCCCGTACCGTTGCCATTGCCGATCTGGACGGCGATAGCGTCCTCGACTTTGTGATCAAACAGCCCAACTTCAATACGGATCCCTATCACCGCAAACGCTACTGGAAACGGAGCTCCGAACCCTACCAACTGGAAGCTTACAGTGGGGCCAGTGGGAAGCTCATGTGGCGCTACGACATGGGCTGGTCCATTGAGACCGGAACCTGGTACGCCCCCTACGTGGCGTACGACATCGACGAGGACGGATTCCGGGAGGTCTATGCCAAGGCCGGCGAAGGCGATCCCAGGGCCATTGATGGGCGAGTCCTGGAGGGGCCCGAGTACCTGGTCAAGATTGACGGGCGTACGGGGAAAGTCATAGCTAAAACCAATTGGCATTCCCGGAAAGGGTGGGACAGCTACAACCGTTCCATGCGCAACATGCTCGCCGTGGCCTACCTTGACGGCCGGCACCCGGCACTCATCATGCAAAGAGGAACCTATGATTTGATCAAGACCTCGGCGTTGGATCGGAACCTCGAGGCCATCTGGACCCGAGAAGCTGAGAATCCCCACTCACTGCCCGGTCCGGGCACTCATGGGTTACTAACCGCTGATGTGGACTGCGACGGCCGCGATGAACTGGTGCTCGGATCAACTGTCCTGGATGACAACGGAGAAGTGCTGTGGGCTACCGGCCTGGGTCACCCGGACCCTTGTTTTGTAGCCGACATCGACCCCGAAAATCCTGGACTGGAAATCTTCTATGGAATTGAGCCACGTCGATCCAGCAAAGGAGTCACCCTCGTCTCCGCTGACAACGGTCGTATTCTCTGGTCCTACGACGGGGCAACTCGTCACGTTCATTCCAAAGGGATGATCGGAGATATTGATCCCGGACACCCGGGAATTGAGTGCTACGCCGGTGAACAGGACAGCAGTCAGTTCTGGCTGTACGCAGCTGACGGCACGCGCCTTTCGAACCAGACCCTGGGGACACTGTCGCCGATCGCAGTCTGGTGGGACGATGATCTGTACAAAGAAGTCATCGTCGATGGACGTCTTTTCAATTACCCCGACGAGACCATCATGGAGATCGAGGGAAGAGTTCTCGCGGTCGCCGATGTGATGGGTGATTGGAGAGAAGAAGTGATTACCAGTCTCCCCGGAGAACTGCGAATCTACTCCTCCACTCAACCGTCGGATAGACGTCACATCTGGCTGATGGAAGACCGTCAATACCGCCTCGGAGTCACGGCCGGATCCATGGGCTACTACCGGGAACCCCAGCTCTCAAAGAACCTGAAGTAGTCGGAGAAGTGGGGGGCCACAATCGACAGTCCCTACCCGGGACAATAAGTTGATTCACCACAAAGACACCAAGACCACCAAGAATCAAGGGTTTAGCTTTGGAGTGCGGAAGCCGGAGCTTCCGCTTTCTTATCCGAGAAGCGGATTCTACTTCCAACTGCGATGGCCTAACTGGTCTCCTCGAGGTTATCGAATTCGGGTCATCACGGACCGGCAGCAGACAGAATCTCACGAAGGTTGTCCAGCAGGCCCAGTGCACCCGAGTACGAAATCAGCAATGCAAAGGCCAACGTAATCATCAAGCCGACGTTCAGTTCCTTGGGGTTCCTGTAGTCACCGACGACCCGTGAACTGTTCAGCATGATGATCAGCAGCACGATCAGCAGCGGCATGACGACCGTGCTGATCGCTTGTGAAGCCAGCATGACCAGTACCGGCCGGCCGCCGAAAACCGGGACCACAAACGTCAGTGAGGCAACTACGACGACTGCCAGCCGGACGAAGCGATGGTCCATTTTTCGCGGCACGTTCATGAAGTCGCAGGCGAGCCAGGGCCCGAGCACGTAGTTGGGAAACAGCGACGACAGAGCCGCGGCCACAATCCCCGTCATAAACACCGCGGTGGCTAACCGACCGGCCAGCGGTTCCAGTGTCCTGACCATGTCGATTGCATGCACAACGGGTATTCCGGCCGGTAACATGGTGCCCGCTGCGCTGGCCATGATCGCTGCACTGACAAGAAAGGTAAGACTGAGAGAGAGCATCGCGTCCCGGTTCTCGGCCTTGAGGTCTTTCAATCCCCAACCTCTTTCAGCCACCAGGTAGCTCCGAGTGACCACGCATACCGAGGCCATAGTGGTTCCTACCATGGCTGCCAGAACCAGATGTGCAGTGGATTGCTCCGGCATGGCAGGCTTGAGGCTTCGGATAAACTCGACGGGACCGGGGTGGACGAGGAACATTGTGACCACGAAGCAAAACCCCATCAAGGCCACGATCACGGCCATAGCTCGCAGGAAGAAACCATGCGATCCGCCCCAAACCAGGAAGCCGAGGAGAATGTTGAAAACCAAAGCGGTGACCACTGGTGACACCCCCTCACCGCCGGTCGCCTGACTGCTCCACTCGCGCACAACGTCGGTGGCAATTCCCATTACACCGATGACGGAAGTCAGGACAGT
>JAUWTT010000640.1 GCA_030614585.1 Acidobacteriota bacterium | reverse complement strand
CTCCTTCTCAAGGAGTTTAAGAGTCGGCTGAGAATTTTGACCTTACGCCATCAGTTAATTTGACAATGTCGTCCCTGTCTAATTTCCTTCGCACGCAAGCGGTATCATAGCTACGGGTAGACCTACATTGTTGACCATTGATGGATTTATGGGAGAAGGGGGTGGGCAGGTCCTCAGGAGTTCCCTGACTCTCTCCCTTTGCCTGTCCAAACCGTTTCGCATCGACAACATTCGCAAGGGCCGGAAGCCACCAGGCTTACTGCATCAACATCGCGCAGCAGTGACCGCCGCCGCACAGATGGGAGAGGCAGAAGTAAGCGGAAATGAATTGGGTTCGCTGGAACTCGAGTTTATTCCCCAGTCCATTCGTCCAGGGAAATACAAGTTCAACATTGGCACCGCGGGGAGTACGATTCTGGTTCTCCAGACGGTTTTACCAGCACTGCTCACCGCACCTGCCCTTTCGCGGCTGGTTCTCGATGGTGGAACACACAATCCCTCGGCACCGTCTTTCGAGTTCCTGAAGCTTGCCTTCCTTCCCTTAATCAATCAAATGGGCCCCCGAGTCACGGCGCGCCTGGTTCGCCCAGGCTTCTATCCAACAGGCGGGGGAAGGATCGAAGTAACGGTCGAGCCGTCAGAAGAACTTCGTCCGCTGACACTGGACAAGCGAGGTAGCATTCGGGAGATCTGGGCGGAAGCCCTGGTCGCAAAGCTTCCGAAACACATTGGCCAGCGGGAGCTCAGCGTAGTTGCAGGCGAACTCAAGCTGAAACCAGAGCAGCTGAGTCTTCGTCAGCTGTCTTCAGCAAGAGGTGCCGGCAATGTCATTTATGTTGTGGTTCGGTCACAGCGGATCACGGAAGTGTTCGTTGGAGTTGGCAAGAAGGGGCTGCGGGCCGAGACCGTGGCTCAGCGTGTTCTCAGTCGTGTGCAGGATTATCTGCGCTCAGACGCCGCGGTCGCCAAACGCTTAGCGGATCAGCTACTCTTGCCTCTGACCGCGGCTGGAGGCGTTAGATTCACAACTCTTGAACCCACTTGCCATACTCGCACCAACTTGAGGGTTATCGAAGCCTTTATGCAGACAAGTATCTCGTGTTGCAGGCTATCGGAATCAAGCTGGCAAATTGGGTGGGACAAGAGCGGTGAAGCCAGAAGCTAGATGGTCGAGATATTGCACAGTTTGAGTGCAGGATGCTCCAGTGCTCAACCTCGTTGAATACCTTGCTCAGTTTCCACAGGTCTTCCACTTCTTTCGGTGCACATGACTGAGCAACTGGGGTCACTCTTCAACTAAATGTTTAGCAAAGGCCTCGGCTACCGGACGGCCCATCCAGGCGGGCGGTGTCTCCCATGCGAAATCCGCATAGGACAACGACCAGATGTCTCCCCGGTTATTTTCAGGCCAAAACGTTTCATGCCTGACAAGAAATCAACTGCTTACGGTTCGATTGGATATTTGGACACCGCGGGCTCTTGCCGGGTCGGCCGGGTCGCTATGGGTTCGGACCGACCACTTCCAGAGATTTGTCCTTTTGGAGTTTTACCCGAGTGCCAAACTGCAGACCTTCGCGGTTGAGGACATCTCTCAGCCACTCGGCTTCTGCGGACGAGGCCTTTCGCAGTCTAAAGCGCCGTATCCTCATAGGTATCATGCGCAGGCGGACCAATTCCCCGCTCGATGGATTAACGCTCGGAAAATACATCAGACTCAAGTCGTTCCGAAAACGCTCATATCCGCCGATTCCCTCATAGTCATTCAGAAAATCACCACAGCCATAAATGATGAGCTTGCTCCGGTAAACCTCGAGGGCCTTCACATGGTGAGACGAGTGTCCGTGGATGATGTCGACGCCTGCGTCGTCAATCAGTTGATGAGCGAACTCTTGCTGCTTCCTGGGAACACTATAACCCCAGTTTCCTCCCCAATGAATCGAGGCGATGACGACGTCTCCTTCTTGCTCGACTGCCCTGACCATCCTGGCGATTCGCTGGACTGTCTCCCGCGACAGGTTTGTTAGAAGGTTCACACCGGGCCGGTCCGCGGTTGCCTTCCAGCCAGGAGGGATGCCACTGCCGACTTCACCGAACGCAAACACCACGACGCGGCCCTTTCCTTCGATCTCCACAATTGCCGGGACCCACGCCTCCCGTTCGTTGAGTCCTGCACCCGCCGTTCTCATGTTTTCCTTCGAAAGCGTCTTCAGCGTTTCCTGCAAGCCGGAGTAGCCCCAGTCGAGTACATGGTTATTTGCCAGGACGCAAATGTCGATTTTGGCTGCGGTAAGGCACCGTGCGTTCTTGGGGTGCATTCGGTAGTGGATACCCTTGCCTTTCCAGTGATCTGCACTG
>JAUWTT010000183.1 GCA_030614585.1 Acidobacteriota bacterium | reverse complement strand
GGGGTCAGGTTAAAGCTCTGAAAGATGAAGCCGATCTTCTCGTTTCGAATCCGGGACCTTTGAGAGTCACTCTGTCTCGAGACGTCTTGACCGTCGAGGTGGTAGGACCCGCTCTCGAAGGTGTCAAGCAGCCCGGCGACGTTCAGGAAAGTGGTCTTTCCGCAACCCGAGGGTCCCATAATCGCCGCGAATTCGCCTGCATCAACTTGGACGTCAATCGAGTTAAGTGCGTGGGTCTCAACGGTGTCTGTCCGATAGACCTTTGTCACTTGTTTCATGTTCAGCATTGCCCTGAACTCCTTTCAAGAGCTGTTTCAGAATTCTCAGTCCCTGAGGAGGATTGTCTGTGCTCCCTCATATCTGGTTAAATCAGTGAGGATCACCTGGTCGCCGGGTTCCAGCCCGGATTGGATCTCCACCTCGGTCACGCTGACCGATCCAATTCGTATCGGCACCAAACGCGCCATGTTTCCTTCCACCTTGTAAGCTTGACGTCCACCCATGCTCTCCAGAAACGGACCGCGTGGGACCTTCACCACATCGCTTCTTGAGTCAAGAATGAGGCGGGTAAACACTCGTTGATTCTGCTTAAGGCCTGAAGGGGGCTCCCCTGTAAAGACAACGATTCCCTTGACCTGGCTCGATTCGACTTCCGGAGAAAGCGACTTTATTTCGCCGGAATACTCCTCACTTTCATACTGGACGGCAGCTTTTGTGCCTGAACCGATTTCGTCAGCGTAGTTTTCCGGTACGAGGATCTCAACTTCGAATTCAGAGAGGTCGACAACGACGAAGATTTTCTGGTTGGGCTGGACCGTGTCCTTGTCCATCACATCGACCCTGGAAACAAGACCGCTGACAGGAGAGTTGACAGCCAATTCCGAGACTTTACGTTCCAGGTCGCGAATAATCAGTTGTTGTCGATCGAGGTCCAATCCCTTTGTCTTCAGCTCGAAGTCCTTGGTGTTCTTGTCCAGTTGGGTTTTTCTTTGAGAGTGAGCCAATTCGAGTGTCGCTACCTCGACCTCATCTTTGGCCTTCTCATAATCAATAGAACTGCCAAGCCCTTCCTCGAAAAGTGTGTGCGCACGCTTCATTGCACGTGTGCTGGTTTTCACCTTCATCTCAAAAAGAGCCACATCCTGCAGGTTCTGCATGTGGGCTTGTTGATTGGCGATCGAGAGCCGTTCTACTTCTGACTGCATCGAGAGAAAGGTTGATTCTTCCTGCTGGAGTTCATTCTCCAGAGCAGGGCTCTCGATGTGAGCCAGAATGTCGCCGCGGCCGACAACATCTCCAGCCTTAACCAGGATCGAAATGACGCCCTGCGCCGGGCTCACCACTGTCGGGCTGTCCGCGGCAACAACCTTGCCCTGTACCGAGACATCCTTCAAGAGGTCGCCCCTGGTTACCACTCCAAGACGCAACCGCGTGCGATCAATTGAGCGGTCGGCGGAAGCCCAGCGACTGAACGAGGGGTATAGATAGACAGCTAATGCTCCCACAACGAGAAGGGCGGCAAGAAGGAATCCCCATTTAGCCAGACCGCTCTTTCCGGCCACTTCCTTATCCATCGAAGCTCCGTCCTGGCGCATCTAAAACTCCCCTATCAACGGAATGTCCTGCGGCCAACCGGTTGTAAGAGACTTACAGGATGAGCCTCACCCCTTATCAACGTGCTCTCCGATGCAGCCGCACCCATGTATCCCTGCCTGAACTCGGATGACTACCGACCTCTCCTAAGAGAACGGTCCTCCAGACGAAATAGTTCCACCGAAAACCATGCCGCTCCCTAATCTTAGACTCCGGGCGAGAGTTTTTGGTTGGGTGAATCAGACGATCTTGGGCTTCAGGGTCTGTTGGGTAACGTACCCTTCAGGGTGTGTTCTTCAGTGGAATGTGATTTGAATCACACCGTGTGCAGGCTGCTTCTGTCAGGATGTTTATGCAAAGTCCTGAACGTGTGAGTCCATCGACACAGTACTCACCAACAAGGGAGGATCGGCTTGCTGGTCCTCCCTCTCCTTTTTTCCGAGCACTTTCAGTTGGCACGGTTCATTCATTTAACTGTCGCTCCCGAACATGCGAACAGATCGATAGCGAGACTTGTCCCGGATTGAGTCAGCTAGTCTGTGATTCCTTCTGGGGTAAGTCCTGGCTTGTTTCGAGCTCATTCAGCACATCTTCAACGCTGTGTTCAAATCCGCTGTCGAGTAGATACTGCAGGCGCGCATGGAGCTTGGTTTGATGCTGGACCTTATCGAAATGGTGAAGGTACAGCCGATAGTAGTTAAGTTTACCTGCCATCTTGAATACCTGAGTTGGGTCGGCTTCGAAATAGTCGGCTATAAGGAGACAACTCTCGAAGTTCGGAGTGTTCTCACCACTCATCCATTTGTTGATGGTTCCAGGGCTGGTTCCGGTTTGTCTTGAGAAATCGACTTGTGCCCCGTAACTTTCGAGCCTGCGAGTTAGAAACTTTGATAGTCTGCTCAATGTTCCTCCAATCTTGTCCGTCGAGAGGCATCGTAGCAGCGGATGGGGCCTCGCCTCGACACGCCTGTTTGGGGAGAACAATCACTTCTTTGGAATCAGGATTCAGTTCTTTGGATCACCCCTTTTCCAGTGCTGAAATCAGGGAATTTCACCGTCAGGGGTTGAGGTCGGGGGGCCTTAATTCGTTCATTTGAGTCCCGGCGTAATGGTCACGAGAACAGCCGGCGAAGCAAGCTAGCCCGCTTGGAGTCCTTCCCACCGGTTCTTCCGCAATCAAACGATTCTCTGAGCTGTGACGAGAACCACACATTTCTGCTCTGGCTGAGGGTTACGATAATCAGCGCGCAGACCTATAGAGGAAAGGACACTCGCGATGGAGAATAGACGAAAAAACGAACGGATGGACCTCGAGCTCGAAGCCACCTCGTTGGCCGTCCCCGGAGGCGAATCCGTCTCAATCCGTGCCAACAACGTAAGCATTGGTGGCGCCTACTTCGTGACTGAGCAACCCCCGAAAAAGGGAGATCTGCTCCTCATTTCCACCGGGAATGCGTTGGAAATGTTAGGTGAAGTGGTCCGTGTTGCAAATCACGCAGAAGGGCTCTTCGGCTTTGCGATCCACTTTCTGGGTTCGGATGACCGGGGATTTCGCGTGGACGATTCGGCTCAGAACGGAAAAGAACTCAACGGAAATGGTTCTGAGGCGGCGCCCTCCCTGTTCTGCGGCTGGAACTTCGAGCTAAAGCGAGTGAATGAAGCAGCTTTTGATTACTATCAACGGCTGTCCAGGGTGCACGCTTACGTTACGGAGAATTACTGGCAGGATCTTTCACTCGAATTAGTTGCTGATGTAGCTGCCATGGAGAAGACCTATTTCTCCACCTTCTTCCACGAGAAGGTTGGTGTGCCTTTTTCAAGCTGGCTCCAGTACCTCAGGATCAGCAAGGCCCTCGGGTTAATGGGCAGTGGCGACTACACTATTACTGAAGTGGCAACGCGCGTTGGCTTTGACAACTTGACCACCTTCCGGAGGACCTTCAAGAAATGGACCAACCTGACGCCCGCAGCTTTCAGAAAGATGGCGAGGCCCTGCTGATCGGCGGTGCTTGGATAGTCTCGGGTCTTGGGTCTTGAGGAAGTCAAGAACGAAAATATCGAACTAAAGTGGTTAGCTTCCGTGCTGCTTCAGATTGTGTTTGGGTCAACTCTCACGAGGCTGTCGCCGACAGATATTCGAGATCACGAGAAAGCCCAAAGCCGAGACTCAAGACCGCAAGACCGAGCCCCCAACGTCCAACCCCCAACCCCCAAGCTCCAAGACCCAAGACTTCAAGACTATATCTAGACCCCGAGATCCAAGGGCGCGTTGCCCAAACTGAAAAATAGGAAGTTTGAGGCTCGAAGTCGGAAGGTGAAAGTTCGACGTTCGAAGTTCGAACTTTCCCAAGACCCCCTATCCACAGGAAGTTCGCATGGAATGCAGGTTCGATTCACAGGGCTTCCACCGCCGATTCACTGGTCGATGTGGACGGATTATTTAGTGAGGCATGTCCGAGCGCTAGACTTGAAGGACAACTGGAAATATGATTCTGCAGTGGTTTGAAGAAAAGGAAGGATGGCAAATGAAAATCGAGTTTGCTTTGCTGAGTGTCTCGGACAAAACAGGAATTGTTGAACTGGGTCGAAACCTGGCTGACATGCAGGTGAAGATCCTTTCGACCGGTGGAACCGGGAAGGCCCTCGAGGAGGGTGGTGTTCCGTACACGAAGGTCTCCGATCATACGGGTTTCCCGGAGATATTGAATGGTCGCGTTAAGACGCTCCACCCTCGGATTCATGGGGGAATCCTGGCCCGTCATGATGATCCGGCACATCGCGAGACTCTCCGTGAGCAGGATATTCCTCCGATCGGACTCGTTGTCGTGAACCTGTATCCGTTTAGTCAGACGGTTCAAAAAGAAGGCGTGACGCTCGAAGAGGCGATCGAGAAAATTGACATAGGTGGACCGACCTTGATTCGAGCTTCGGCCAAGAACTACGCCCACACAACCGTCGTTGTGGACCCCGAAGATTATGCAAAGGTAGCGGCTGAGATGAAAGTCGGAGCGGGTGCGACTACCGCGGAGACTCGATGGGAGTTAGCCCGCAAGGCCTTCCACCACACGGCAGCTTACGACGCTGCGATCTCGGGCTACTTTGAAAAGATGAGCTCAGACGATGAGGGGTTGCCACCGGTTGTGAATCTGAGCATGGTGAAGGAGGCTTCGTTGAGGTACGGGGAAAACCCCCACCAGCGGGCGGCGCTGTATCGGCCTCAATTCCATCCTCCGATCGGAATCGTCGCTGCTGTTCAGCACCACGGCAAGCAACTCTCGTTCAACAACTACCTGGATCTTAATGCTGCATGGGGTCTGATACGTGAGTTCGAAGACACGGCCTGTGCCATCATCAAGCACACCAATCCCTGCGGTGCTGCCTTGGGGTCGACACCCCGGGAGGCCTATCAGAAGGCCCTCACCTGTGACCCGGTGTCCGCCTTTGGCTCCATAGTGTCGTTCAACCGGAATGTGGACGAAGAAACGGCTTCTGAGATTGGCAACTTGTTCGTTGAAGCCGTAATTGCGCCAGGGTATGAACCGGGGGCCGTCGAAGTTCTTGCCCGCAAGAAGAACATCAGGATTATGGAGATGCCAAGCGGAACCGGTACGTCCAAACCCCACTCCGGATTTGACCTGAAACGGATTTCAGGTGGAGTTCTGGTGCAGGATCGTGACGCATACTACCTCACTGAAAGCGATCTGAAAGTCGTGACGGAACGAAAACCGGAGGAAGAGGAGATTCGTGATCTCTTGTTCGCCTGGGTACTCTGCAAGCATGTGAAATCAAACGCCATCGTGTATGTCAGGGAGGGTGTATCCATAGGAGTTGGTGCTGGGCAAATGAGCCGGGTGGATTCGGCGCGAATTGCGGCAGAAAAGGCCCAGTCATCCCTGGCCGGAGCGGTCATGGCGAGTGATGCGTTCTTTCCTTTCCGTGACGGTCTGGATGAGGCTGCCGGTCACGGGATTCGAGCCGTCATTGAGCCTGGAGGGTCTGTCCGGGATCAGGAGGTGATTGACGCAGCGAACGAACACGGAATTGCCATGGTGTTTACAGGAATCAGGCATTTCCGTCACTAAGTTGTAGTGCAGGTTCGCGGATAGAGGTCCCTATGCTTCTAGTTGTTGATGTGGGCAACACCAACATTGTCCTCGGCCTCTTCCGAGGTGACAGGCTTCGTTACTCATGGCGGATCTCCACTCGCAGAGGCCAGACGGCTGACGAATATGGAGTCCTTTTTCGGAGTCTGTTCTCCCGTCACGAAGTGTCTATGACTGGAGTTGAAGCAGTCGTCATCTGTTCAGTTGTCCCGCCCCTGAACGATTGCTTCGCCGAACTTTCCCGAGAATCGTTCGGGGCGGAGCCGTGTTTTGTGGAGTCGGAGCAGCAATCCCTGATGCCGATCCGGTACTTTCAGCCGGCCGATGTGGGCGCGGACAGAATCGTAAATGCCATTGCGGCCCGTGAGCTTTTCGGGGTGCCGGCAATTATCGTTGATTTTGGCACCGCGACTACGTTTGATGCAGTGTCGCGTGAAGGGGAGTATTTAGGAGGTATTATAGCCCCCGGGATCGGGATATCTGCGGAGGCTCTGTTCAGTCGAGCTGCCAAGCTCCCCCGCATCGAGATAAAGAGACCCGAGCACGGAATCGGTCGTTCAACGGTCGAGAGCATGCAGTCGGGAATCTTCTATGGATACGTCGGCCTGGTTGACGAGATTCTCAGGCGCATGGACCGCGAATTGAGTGGCGCCAATATTACAGCCACGGGTGGTTTGGCAAAACTGATTGCCACCGAGTTTGACGGATTCGACCGAATCGAGGATAACCTCACGATGTATGGTCTCCGCATCTTCTACGAGCAGACGCTAAAAGGAAAGTGATGCGCGAGTCGATTCGAATTCTCTAAGCTGGGTACGCCGGGCGCATCGCTTACTGGGAGACGGTTACGGCTGTCGAAAAATGATTCCTGAACCGAACGTTCGAAGTGCCTTGGGTCGAGGCAAGTTGGTGATGATAAATGCCGGAGAACTACTTCAACTACTTCACTGAGATTGAAGAGTATTTCGTCAGATTGAGGGGACGACACCTTCTGATATCACCGCTCGACTGGTGCTTGATCGAACTCTGGAAAGACACCCGGATTCCACTCCACGTGGTGTTGAGAGGAATCGACCGGTCCTTCGAGTCAACCTCTAAACGGAGGAAGAGATCCCCTTCAACGCTCTTTTACTGCCACCCTGCCGTTATGGAGGCATTCGAGGAGTACCAGGAGGCGATGCTCGGATCGGAGGGTGAGGATTTTGACGCCGGGCTTGAGCCGGAAATCGGCTTGTCGAAGGCACAGGTACTTAGTCACCTGGACCGCTTGACCATGAGGCTGGAACGGGGGGAAGGTATAGCTTTTGAACGAGCACTCAGCCGACTCGCTGCACTGAGGAAGGAGGTCGAAACACGCCGTGAAGTCGATCTTCCGGAACTGGATCGCGAACTTCAGATGGTCGCTTCTACGCTTGCTTGGGATCTCCAGGAATACTTGGAGAAGGATGAGCTGAAGAGGGTAAAGGCGGAGTGTCGAAAAGAGCTGAAGGTCTATAGAAAACATGTTTCCAAGGAAGTTTTTGACCAGCTGCAGACGAAACAGTTAGAGAAGAAACTTTGGGAACGCTTTGGGTTGCCGGACTTTGGCTTGCTCAGCGTTGAAGTGTGAAGCTTCTTCGTTCGTGCTCGTAATCGAAAACGCAATCGAGAACCTACTTTGACTTCGTCTCTTCCCTTTGCGAACTTGGCGGGCTTTGCGTGAAATGCCTTTACCTCACGGCCAGGAGGGGAGGATGACCTTCCAGGTTTTCAAAAAGGATCGAGGTGTTGAAGCAACATGACAAGCTGGAAGCTTATCTTCCGGTGGGAGGATGACCTTCCAGGTTGTCGC
>JAUWTT010000199.1 GCA_030614585.1 Acidobacteriota bacterium | reverse complement strand
TGGATGTTCGGCTCGGAGTTGGAAAGGCACTGGGGAAGTAGAGAATTCCTCAAGTTCTACCTCATCACCGGTATAGGAGCCGGTCTCTTCTCGGTGGTTCTCGAGCCAAATTCTCTCATTCCAACCATTGGAGCGAGTGGGGCAGTCTATGGAATCTTGATGGCTTACGGAATGATGTTCCCCGAGCGTTACATCTATCTGTATTTCCTTTTCCCCGTTAAGGTTAAGTACTTTGTAGCCGCTCTTGGGTTGCTCGCTTTCGTGTCAACTCTGGGCTCCCCGGGGAGTACCATCGCCCACGTAGCCCATCTCGGTGGAATGGTCGTTGCTTTCCTTTATCTCAGGCACTGGCTCTCTCTGTCGGGGATACGGCAGGCATATTTCAAGTGGAGAATGAAGAAGCTCCGGTCACGATTTCGCGTATACAAAGGTGAGAAAAAGGATAAGCGGAGTCGAGAAGACGATTTCTGGATTAACTAGGAACTGGGAACTGGTGATTTAACCACCAAGGCACCAAGGACACCAAGGGAAAACGGCCCTTGCTTCATGGTGCGTCTTGGTGATCTTGGTGTCTTGGTGGTAAATCCATCCATCTGGCATCTGGCCACTGGCATCCTGCATCCTTCTTGCATCCTTTCTTCACCCGGGTGAGTTAGCGATTTCATGTATCATTGTCGCAATCTATTTGGGTCCATCGAGCAATGAAGTTTTCCCGAATCAAGAATCGAATCAATTTAGTCAGAGGGTACTTTGGCGGTCGAGCGTCAGTGGATGCTTACCCGATGACCGTGATTATTGAGAACACGGGAAAATGCAACTTGAAGTGTCCAATGTGCCCTCGGGAATTCGAGGATTATCCAGCCAGGGACTTTGACTTCGACGTCTTCAAGCAGCTTGTAGATGAGATCAAAGATCACTCCGAACTCGTATTTCCCTGGGGGCTGGGGGAACCGCTCCTCAACCCTGATATCTTCAGGATGGTCCGATACTGCCGGGATGCCGGCTTGTATACCGTAGTATCGACCAATGCAACTCTTCTGACCGAGGAAAGAGGCCGCCTCCTGATCGAAGCAGGTCTCGATAATCTGATCATTGCGTTTGATGGAACGACGCCCGACGTTTATGAAAAGTATCGAAAGAACGCCAAGTTTGAGAAGGTGCGGAGCAACATTCTGAACTTTATCGAGCTGAAGAAGCGGTTGCAGTCCGAAATCTTTGTGGTCATGCAGATGGTTCGGCTCCCGGAAAACAGCCACCAGGTTGACGACTATCATCGTATGTGGGCCATTGACGGGGTTGACGAGATTCGCATCAAAGAGGATGAGGTGGTTATCCCGGGGATTGCGCTCGAAGAACGCATCAACCACGACAGGCGTCGCCACCCTTGCTATCAACTGTGGCAGGGGCCGGTCCATATCAACTACCAGGGGGATTTTCGCCCCTGCTGTCACCTGTACAACACTGAGCCGATCGGAAACGTTGAATCAGCCACGGTCGAGGAGCTCTGGAATTCTGAGGGCATGGAAAAGATCCGGAGGGCACATCTCGAGGGAGATCTAACGGATTATCCAGACTGCCAGGATTGTCACGCGCCGAATCCGCGTCTCCCGGTGATTCTGGGAAGTTTCGTCGTCGATACGTTTAAGGTCCGTCAATGGATACCACGGGCCGAGAAGCTGGCAGTTTTCTATCGCCTGCCTCTTTTTCGAGATCGTTGAGTCCGAGTGATAATGGAGAATTGAATGAACGTTCTGCTGATTCGAGGGAAACCTACTTTCATGGACTTTATCGTGGGCATACCCATAGGGCTTGCCTACATTGCGCCGATTGCTCAGAAGAAAGGCCATCACGTGGAGATCCTGGACCTGGCGTTGGAAAGCAACCCGGACGAAGTCCTCTGCGCCAAGGCTAAGGAAAGAAAGTGGGATCTGGCCGGCTTCTCATCGATGACGGCTGAATGGGAAGGAGCAGAGATTACTGCAAGACTGCTCAAGAGTCTCGACCCATCGATCACGAATATTTTCGGAGGACAGCACCCAACGATCAGCACGGATCAGGTGCTCGCTAATGAATTTGCCGATCTAGTTTGTCTCGGTGAAGGAGAAGAGACATTCGCTGAGGTCTTGGATACTCTCTCCGCCGGGGGAGATTTCTCCCCAGTGAAAGGACTTGCATTCAAGAAGCCGAACGGATCGATTTGCCGGACCGCTCCCAGGCCTCCCATAGAGGATGTTGACTCAATTCCTTTACCCGCTTACGAACTGCTGGATCTGGACCGCTATGCAGTCGCGGAATCGGCCCGGCATACTCCTAAATACAAGCGTGCTATCCAGATCTTTACGAGCCGCGGATGCCCATGGCGCTGTATCTATTGCCACGACTTGTTCGGCAAGAAATTCCATCCCCGCAGCCCTGGGAATGTCTTCAGAGAGATTGAGCTCCTCTATCATGACTTCGCCATTCGGGAGTTCATGATCGAAGACGACATTTTCAATTTCGACATGGATCGTGCCAAGAAGATTTGCGACCTGATCATCGAATCGGACATGGAGATCGCGCTGCAGTTCGGAAATGGTGTCCGGCTGGAGCGGTTGGACGAAGAGCTGATTCAGAAACTCGCTGCAGCGGGAACGCACCACATGTGCATTGCCATCGAGTCGGCCAGTCCACGAATTCAGAAGCTGATGAGGAAGAACCTGAAGCTGAATCAGGTGAATGATGTTGTCACCTGGAGCAGGAAGTATGGGATCGAGACTCTGGGCTTCTTCATGATTGGTTTTCCGACCGAAACCGTCGAGGAAATAAAGATGACAATGCGGTTTGCCAGTAGAACCAAGTTTGACGAAGCGTTATTCAGTATTGTCATTCCTTATCTCGGTACTGAATTGAGTCATCAGATTATCAATGAAGATCTCTACGATGAGACCCAACACGCTGAACAGGTTCACAGAATCAAAACGGAGGAGTTTGATTTCAAGAAACTGAAGGAGCTTCAGCGTAAAGCGTATCTGATGTTCTTTCTGACTCGTTTCCGTTTCATCAAGATGTTGCCCAAGCTATTCAGGGTGAGATCGAGTCTGAAGTATCTGCGGGCAATTGAGCGAAACTTTTTGCCTTCGTTCATGCGGCGGGAAGCGTCTCGCATCAACTGATTCAGATGTACAAGTACCCGGAGTTTCCCGATCACGTCTATATCGAGCTGACCAATATCTGCAATGCTCGGTGTACCATCTGTGCGACACCTGCCATGAAGCGCCCTCGGGAAATCATGTCAAAGGAGCTCTTCCGCAAGATCGTGACCGAGTGCGGAGAACGAGGTGCCACAAAGATCCTGCCTTTTCTTCACGGAGAGTCCCTGCTGGTTCCAGGCGTTATCGATTATTTTCGCGAGGCGAGAGCACTGGCTCCAGGCGCCCATATCAACTTGACCACGAACGGTTCTCGACTGACTGAAGAAGTCGCCGAGGACTTTCTTCGGGAAGACCTGATCGACAGCCTGATCGTTTCGGTGGACGGCGGGGACAAAGAGACCTTCGAGGGCATTCGCCTCGGTTTGAACTACGATGAGGTTCGCAATAATGTACTCCGATTCATAAGGCGCCGGCGCGAACTGGGGAAGGATTTGCCCCGGGTTTCGATTGCGATGGTTACGGTTGACGAAAATAAACACACTCGGAAGAAGTTCCGAGATGAATGGCAGGAAGCAGATGAGGTGCGATACTCGGTCTACTTCAACTGGGCCGGACGACTCGACAACGATGGGCGAACAGTGAACAAGATCAACTTCTGCGAAAGGCTGTATCATTACCTTACGATTCTGGCTGACGGGCGTGTTGCTATGTGCTGTTTTGATTCCGAAGCCGAATATGCAGTAGGAGATGTATCCACCCAAAGTCTCCATGAAGTATGGCATTCAGAGGCTTTCGACAGTCAGAGGACACTTCTTTATCAGAGAGATTTTGACCAATTGAAGATCTGCGGCAAGTGCGATTACGTAAACCATCCTGCTTGGTTGACACCGTTTCTGAGGATGCGGCCCAGAGTGCAGGACACGTTTCCTGGACTTGTGGAATCAGCCGGGAGAATCTACAAACGCTGGCTGACCAGATAGGATCGATACAAGTGTGATGAAAGACAGCAGCATAACTGATACGAAGCAAGTTCCGGATCAGAACCTCCCTCTACTGGCCGGTAGGGAGGATCCACACAGGATGGTCTGGGAGAGATCAGTGTCGGAGGATCTGGGCAAAGTGCTGCTCCTGTACCCCACTACCGGGATGGACGTGTTTGGAATCAACGTGGGACTGCCCCTCTCCTGTCTCTATTTGGGAACCGTCCTGGAGAGGGCCGGCTACAGGGTGGAGATTGTGGACGAACGTGTCACCCGTTCCTTTGAAGCCGATGTGGCTCGATCGATTCGGGAAGAGCGTCCCGTAATGGTCGGGATCTCGTCTATGACCGGCATGCAGATCAGCGGAGGGTTGAACGCAGCACGAGCCATCAGGGAAGTTGATCGCAAATTGCCGATTGTCTGGGGAGGAGTGCACCCTACGCTTTGTCCGGATTCCACGTTGAAGGATGATCTTTGTGACATCGTTGTCAAAGGTGAGGGCGAGATCGCCATTGTTGAATTGGCCGACTGCCTGAGACAGGGCGGAGATCCCGGCTCGATTCCAGGCGTTGGGTTCAAGAAGAACGGCGAACTCCGGTACGGTCCTTATCGGCCCATGATCGAAGACCTCGATGTGATTCCACGCCCGAGTTATGACTTGATCCAGATGGATCAGTACTTCACCAGGGCTCCTTCAACGGATCAGGCGCAGCTTCAAGTTGTAACAAGCCGTGGTTGCCCATACGATTGCGAGTTCTGCTACAACCTCAAATTCAACGAACGACGCTTCAGAGCGCATTCTGCCGCCCGCGTTGTCTCAGACATCACCCACCTCGTGGAGCACTTTGAGGTGAAAGCGATATTTATTGAAGACGACTACTTCTTCGGCCATCCGAAGCGGGTGGAAGAAATCTGTGACCTGTTGCTGGAACGGAATCTGGATCTGCTGATTCAGGTGCCCTGCAGGATCGATTATCTCCACAAACGAAGCTCAACAATGCTGGACAAGCTCTATCGCGCCGGATTCAAAGAGCTCTGGATTGGGATTGAATCGGGTTCGGAGAAGCGCCTGAAAGAGATCATGAAGCGGAACACGCTGGATCAGGTACGCGAGGTCAATCGACTGATTGCAGGGTCCGACGTCTACGCAAAGTATGGTTTCATGGCTGGATTTCCAAACGAAGACCGAAACGAGACTCTGGAGACGGTGGATTTCATGTTCGAGTTGTTGAAGGACAACCCCAATGCGGGCCTGGCGCCCGTGGCTGTCTACACCCCGTATCCCGGAACCACACTTTACGATAAGGCGCGCCTGGTTCATGGGGCCGTCTTCCCGGATACGCTCGAGGGATGGAGCCATTTTCATTTCGCCGAGAACAACAACCCGTTCCTCTCGCCCGAGCAGAGCAAGTTCGTCACCAAGATCAACACGATCAGCCGGTTCTTTGAAAGACGCGCCTTTGAACGTTTCTGTAACAACCGCCTGAAGCCCCTGCTAATGCTGTTGTACTCCTTCTACTACTGGTATTTGAGATTGAGGCTTCGGTTGAGATTCTTCCGGTTCATGCCGGAGGTGCCTCTTATTAGGGTTCTGGAAAGAGTGTATATTAGCCTCTTCCACCGTACGCAATTATCCCGGGTTGGGAAGAAACCGGGGAACTAGTTGACTGGTTGAATCAGGGGCCCTAGTTTTGTTTTTCAAGAGTTCTGCTCGAGTAGTATTACTGCTGGTCATCGCACTTCTCTACCTCCCGTTCTTGAATCAGGCCTTCCACATTGATGACAGGATCTACCTCGAAATTGCCGATAACATTCACCTGCAGCCATTCTTCCCTTACGATTACAATCCCGTCTTCGAAGGTGTGGGAGCCGCGGACGCTGCCAGCCACAGCCACCTCCCTCTCACCTCTTACTATCTGAGTTTCGTCCAACTGGTTTCCGGAACGGATGCTGAGTGGGTCTATCACACTGCTTTCCTAATCTTCCCGATCCTGGCTGCTTTTGCGTTCTTCGACCTGGCTCAGCGATATGTGCGCAATTCGCTTCCGGCCGCTATTTTGCTGGTGGGGGCACCGGCTTTCAGCACACTGGGACACACCCTGATGCCTGATGTTCCACTTCTGACCTTCTGGTTGCTCTCTCTCAGTCGCCTGCTCAGAATTACCTCGGGTAAGAGCAGTAAGCTGGACCATATCGTGCTGCTCTTGTCGGTCCTGGCCGCCGCCTTCATCTCCATGGTGACCTTTGGATTAGTGCTGCTGATTGCCGCATTCCTGCTCCTGGACCGGAAAGGTGGAAAGGAAGCCTCTACACGGTATTGGGTGCTTGTGCTTCTGAGTCCGGTGATCCTGTGGGTAGCCTGGTACCTGCGTGCCTATCTGCACTACGACCGATTCGTGCTGGTTAACACGCTGCTTCACATGGACAAGCGGCAAGCGCTTGACTGGATGCTGATGGGCGCAAAGGTAGTGAGTTTTGTTCTGAATGTGGGAGGAGTCTTTCTGTTTCCACTGTTCATCTGGGTCGGAGTTTCGGGAAGATGGCGGACTAGGTTCGCACTTCTAGTGTTTTTCCTGGCATTCGTTCCCTTCTATTTTTTCGACCTGGAGTGGGCGTGGGTGCACATTCTCCTGTTCGCTTTGATGCTGGCGTCAGGGTTTCTCGTATTTTCGGAATTCGTGCTACTTCTCAGAAACAAGTCTGCCAAGACACGCCTTATCGTTCTATGGTTCTTTGGGATTCTTGCAAGTTGTCTGATCCTCTATTATGCAGGTTCTGTGCGGTACACTCTTCTGGCGCTACCTCCAGCCATTCTTGTCTTGTTGAGGTGTCTCGAAAACCGCATCCAAAGCGAGTACTTCCTGCGCAACATAGTCTGGTCAGGAGTCCTGTTTAGTCTGCTCTACTCAGTTCCGATTGCCTATGCTGACTATCGTTTTTCAGGTCTCTACCGTACGACGGCAGAGGAACTTTGCTCCAAGTATGGAACGCCCGATAACCAGGTGTGGTTTACCGGTGAATGGGGTTTTCGTTACTATTTCGAAAAGGAGGGGGCCAGGATGCTGCCCAGAACCTCCAACTCGGCTCAAGTGGGTGACATCATTATTAAGCCCTACATCGCGTCTCCCTGGGTAACCCTCTATGACGGGGACGTGTATACCGAT
>JAUWTT010000525.1 GCA_030614585.1 Acidobacteriota bacterium | reverse complement strand
TATTAATGGCTGGGAAGGGTAGGGGGGAGGAAGTAGTAATCGGTTATCGGTGATCGGTTTTCAAGGTAAGTAGTAAGCAGTAATCGGCCTGCCCTCCATAGCTCGAAGAGCGAAGGAGGGTAATCGGTAATCGGGGTGATCGGTGGAACCGGGGACGTTCTCAGCGGTAGGATTCACCACCAAGACACCAAGCACACCAAGAAAATGTCACCCACAACGCGGGACAATTGTTACAAGACCCAAGACCCGAGACTTATATCCTGCTCCTCGAGAGTCCCACTGCAACAGATTCCACCTTGTTTTTGAGATCGATCGGAAACTTTTTCACTTTGATCGTGACTCCTTCGACTCGTGGATTGCTCAGTATCTCGGTACAGATTCTGTTCGCTAAGGACTCGATCAACGAGTAGGGTCCCTCCTTGGCGATCCGTTCGACGGCATGCACAATCGCCACATAGTCGACTGTGTCGGACAGGTGGTCGGTTTCAACAGCTGCCGAGAGATCAGCCTCGAGAATGATGTCGATGACAAGGGGCTGGGGGCTTTTCTGCTCCTTTGCGCTGACACCTATCTTGGCAACTGTGTGAAGGCCGGTTATTTCGATTTGCTGAAGACTCATTTTGGGGTTTCCAACCTCTCGACAAAAGATCTCAAGCGAGCCCAGTATTGATCACCCCCGACGACATATTGGTCGGCGTGTGAGGCTCCCGGGACGACAAACAGTTCCTTGTCCCCCTGGACGCGTTGAAACAGATCCTTGCCGACTCGAAAGGGTACTATTTCATCCCGGTCTCCGTGAACAACCAGGATCGGGCATTGGACCTGTTCAAGATAGCGTATTGTAGGCAACTCGTAACGAGAAAAGAAAGCCAGAAAACGCAATAAAGCAGGGTAATGGCTGAGCAGGGTCTTTTTGTCGGGAAAGGTCGCTTCGAGAATCAGGCCGGCAGGAGGTATCTTGGCTGCCGCGAAAGAAGCGGTGACACCCCCCAGTGATCTACCGAAATAGATCACCTTGCTGTCTCGACGATACAGCTCGCCCCGGTGGAAGCGAGCGACCGCTTCGCTGTCCAGGTAAATCCCTGCTTCGTCGGGCGATCCCGGACTCTGTCCATACCCACGATAGTCGAAAACGAGGACGTTGTATTGCTGTTCAAACAGCGTCAGAACCAGGTCCAGGCGCCCCATCGATATGTTTCCCGCGTTACCATGGAAGAAGATGAAGTCAGCAAGAGCGTCTTCCCGGTGGAGATACCACGCGGAAACGGTAGAACCGTCAGAAGTCGGGATGGCGAACTCGCGGAAATCAACTCCAAAATCTTTGGGTGTCTTGGGAATTTCTTTGCTCGGAAAGAAAGTGAGTCTGGGTTCAAGCAGAAGGACGAGTACCTTGAGGGACACAAACGCAAACGCGGCAATCGCCAGAAAGTAAATGATTGCTTTCATGCAGGAGGCTTAACAGTTTACTCGTTTTCACTGCTCCAGTATATTCTCAGGAGGAAAGGAGTAGAAATGCCATTGAACAAAGACGTTACTATCAAATACTTGGGTCACGCCACCTTCCTGTTCACTACGCCCGCGGGGAACAGGGTCTTGATTGACCCGTGGGTTGACAACAATCCGGCCTGTCCTGAAGAGGCGAAGGCGTTGGAGGGGCTTGACACGATGCTGATCACGCATGCCCATCCTGACCATATGCAGGATGCGGTTGCCCTTGCGCAGCGGTTTCAACCCCAAGTCGCCTGCAACTATGAGATCTCTATCTGGCTGGGGAGAAAAGGGGTCGAGAATGTGACGGGCATGAACAAAGGCGGGTCTGTCGAACTCAATGACGTAAAGGTAACCATGACCAATGCCTACCACAGCAGTGGGATCCTCGACGACGACGGTTCCGTGATCTATGGCGGTGAGGCGGCAGGTTTCGTAGTTGAGTTCGAAAATGGATTTCGAATCTATCACGCCGGTGACACTTGCGTTTTCGGCGATATGAAACTGATCGCTGAATTGTATGGGCCCGATCTCCTGCTCCTGCCGATTGGGGATCTGTTCACGATGGATCCTCGGGAGGCGGCGCACGCCTGTCGCTTGATGAATGCGAAACGGGTCATTCCGATGCACTACGGGACGTTTCCAGTGCTGACAGGAACTCCCGACCAGTTGAAGGAGTTGACGAGCGACCTGGGGACAGAGGTGATTGCCTTGCAGCCGGGAGAAGCCATCACCTGATCGAGATATCACGTAATAGGTTGCTTTTGGAGGCCAATGGCAGACGGATTCCTGGAACAATACAACGCCGTCAAGAATGGAGTGGGTTGGAGAGACCTTACGCAGGAACGAGGTAAGTTCGCGGCGGTTGGGCCGGACCGGATTACTTTTCTCCACGCTCTTCTAAGTAACGATGTCGAGTCGCTCGGTGAAGACACCGGTATATATACGACCCTTTTGACTCCAACAGGAAAGATTATCGCGGACTTCTACTGCTATCGTCTCGCCGAATCCGTGCTGCTAGACGTGAGAATGGATCTATTTGACAAGCTGCTCACTAAGCTCCGGAAATACATCATCATGGACGATGTGGAGTTGTCGGATATTAGTTCAGAGTACTCTCATCTCTCTTTTCAGGGGCCCGAAGTCTCACAGTTGCTTCGGTCCAAACTGGCGGATGTACCCGATTTGCCTCCTCTTGGGATTGCGCACTGTGTCTGGGAGGGCCATTCGGTTGTTGTGATACGGAAGGACGAGCTCTCAACCCCCGGATTCGAACTGCTTCTCCCATTTAAGGCTTTGTCTGGTTTCTTGGCAGGATTGACTTTGACGGACCCCGGGCTGGAGGTTAAAGAGTTAGGCGATCGGGCCTATGACGTGCTCCGCTTGGAGAAGGGAATTCCGATTTACGGGATCGACATGTCCGAGAAAAACAACCCCCTGGAAGCAGGCCTGAGGGAGTCGTACAGCCTCACGAAGGGATGCTATGTCGGTCAGGAGGTCGTGGCAAAGGCAACGAACATTGGGGGTGTGGCGCGGGTGCTTTCCCAATTTCAGTGCCTTGATCAAACGGTTCCGGATGCGGATGGGAAGATCTTCTCGGAGGACGGGCAAGAAATAGGCTGGATTACGAGTGCAGGATACTCGCCCGGGCTGGGTTTTCCGATCGCATTGGGCTACCTGAAGAGGGCTGTTTCTGTACCGGGCACGAGCTGTCTCATAGAGTCGGGCTCGGGAAAGATCCCGGCGCGCATTGTGGAGGCTTTTGACTGATTTTATGAGGTGGAAACTGATAGCGTGGCTTTTCGTTGTTTTCTTCCCGGCGGGCTTGGCGAACCCGGAATCGGGCGAGTTAGACGAGGCTGTCTGGCTGGCCACGCTTGGTGAATACGAACCGGCGATCGCCCTCTTTGAAGCATCGCTCAAGGAGAAGCCTGATGATCCCGTCTGCAACTACTTCGCAGGTGTCTCACACTTCTTCCTTGGAGACCTGGAACAGGCGGGTCTGTTTCTTGAGCGAGCGGTTGAAAACCGGGCCAACTTCCCCCAGGCCTACTACTGGCTGGCACAGGTGCTTTCAAGAGAAGGCGAGAGGGAACAGGCGGCTGAAGTGACAAAAGCAGGGCTTCAAGCATTTCCGGAGAATGAGCAGCTACTCAAGCTCGCCTCGAAGCTAAGGATCACGACG
>JAUWTT010000304.1 GCA_030614585.1 Acidobacteriota bacterium | reverse complement strand
GACCTGGAGAACGGGTCGTCTATTGTTTGAACATTGGATCGTATGCTGAGCAAGCGCTTGTTGATCAGTCCAAAGCCGTGCGTCTGCCGGAGAAGGTTGGCCTGGATGAAGGAGTGGCTGCGATGTGCCAGGGTATGACCGCCCACTACTTGACGACAGACTGCTACTCAGTGAAGCCAGGAGACATAGCCTTGGTCCACGCAGCTGCAGGTGGAGTCGGGCTACTGTTGGTACAGATGGTTAAACTGGCTGGGGGCGTAGTCTTCGGGACTGTCTCCACTGACGAAAAGGCACAGCTTGCTCTGGGTGCGGGAGCAGACCATGTCATTCGCTACACTCATGAGGATTTCGAAACCGAGGTGACCCGATTCACGCAGGGTGAAGGCGTTGATGTCGTGTACGAATCGGTGGGGAAGGCAACCTTCGAAAAGAGTTTGAATTGCCTGAAGCTGCGTGGTTACCTGGTCCTCTTTGGGCAGTCCAGCGGGCCTGTTGAACCCTTTGACCCTCAGATTCTCAATCAAAAAGGTTCCCTCTTTATCACCCGCCCTTCATTGTTGCACTATGCTGCAACTCGCAGTGAGTTCGAGAAAAGAGCTGGATCTGTCTTACGAATGATCGAGAACGACCAGGTTAGCATCACTATTGGGGACCGACTAAAGTTGTCTGAAGCGGCTGAAGCCCATCGGAGGTTGGAAGGCCGTATGACGACTGGGAAGATTCTCTTAGTTCCATGAGGTGAATGTGCACGCTTTGCGAAGAATCCTTCTTCTTGTTTGTATTCTGATAATCCCGGGATCTGCGTCAGCTAAAGAGATTGCTCTGACCTTTGAAAGGTTGCCGGCGATGAAACCCTACGGGTTCTGGACTCCCAGGGAAATCAGCAACATGGTGTTGCGAGCGATGAAGCCCCGCAACATTAAGGCAGCAGGCTTCATTGTCGAGGAGAAGATCGACGATGATCCTCAAGGCTATATCGTGCTCGAGGACTGGTTCAGGGAGGGACACACTCTCGGAAACAACACCTATTCGTATGTGGATTTCAATGAGGTAACCGTTAGAGATTTTCTGGCTCACGTGGCTGACGGACAGAAGTATCTACGTCGGGCAACCAAGGTTGAGCGCCCGTTAGATAGGTATATACGGTTTCCACTTCTTCACGAAGGGAATACCGGATCAAAGAAGAAGGATGTCGCGAAACGGCTTTACAGGGGAGGATACTTGATTGCACCGGCGACGGTGATCCCAACCGATTACGAGTTCAACCACGTTTATCATGATGTGACAGCAGCCGACGACGCTGATCTCATGGACCAGTTCAAGGCGCTTTACCTGGAACACTTGTCGGCGTGCCTTGACTACGCCGAAGAGCAGTCTGAAATCGTGTTTGATCGCCAGATTAAGCACATTCTTCGTCTTCACCTGGGCATCGCGACAGCCATCCTCATGGAAGACACCCTCGATCTCCTCGAGAAACGAGGATTCGAGTTCGTTTCCATGGAGGAGGCATTGAAGGACCCAGCCTATGAAACCGAGGAAATGTATGTCGGGCCTCTGGGGCTGAGTTTTATTGATCGCGTAGCTGCTACCCAGGGTCTAGAGTTTAAGGAGGAAGGCTGCCGGATCTCCAGGAGAGACGTCCGCGCCAAGCTCCGCATTCCCCGCAGGTGAAAAAACGCGGTTTATGACTATTAGAAACGGGTTCCAGGTTCTGGGGATGCGCGGGAGCTGATACATCTAGTCGCTTAGGTTCCTCAGCTGTGGGACCTACCACTAAGACACCAAGGACACGAAGCAAAAAAGTGGTTCTTGGTGAACTTGGTGGTAAATCTTCGAGCACCGATTACCGATCACCCTTTCCTGTTCGCGGTTCGGACTTCTACAAGCCTCCGAGACCCAAAACCGGAGAAATGCTAGACTCGTTTTGATGTTTGCTGTCATGTGTTCAGGGCTGCTTTGCCTCTCACTTTTTGTGCAAGATGGCGGGAGAATAGTCAGCCTTAACGGACGGAATTTCTCCATTCAGGTGCTTGAACCTGAAGGCTGGAAACTGGACACGCGGTCGGCTCCTCAGCTCGCCAACTTCATTTTTCACCCTGACGATGTCAACTGGAGGCGCGCGGATGCTGTTATTTTTGCGCGAATGATTCCCAGGAGCAGCGATGACTCTGAGGAGGAGTTCGTCGCACTGAACCGCACCAGGTTTGAGGAAGGTTGCCCATTTGCGGAACCCGAACAGGCTGATTCACGACTGCTGTCTGTGGATCGTTTCACAATTCAGGTTTATGATTGTCCAGGGGTTCGAAAAGAAATCGTGGCGATCACGTCTGTTCCTGGTTTCTTCGCCGTATTTGCGTTAAGTTTGCAGAACAGAGAAGCTGAGGGGAGTTCTCTTCGTTCCTTTGAAAAGATAGTCACATCCTTTAGATGGTCTGCCAAGGGAAGTGCTGGGGAGGTTCAGCAGCCGGCTCAATCGCCTGATGACTCCCCCCATTCGAATTGAGGCATCGATCGAAGGTTGACCGGGGTGGTTGCCGATATGGCAGGCGGGCTCTGAACTCGTTCGAGAGGACGGTTTCTTTCCGGAGATGATGGTCAGATGAGAATACTGATTCTTGGAGGGGGAGCGGTTGGGGCACTCATGGCCCAACGGCTGATTCGGGAAAAGAACGAAGTTATCGTTATTGAGGAGAGCGGGGACCGGTGTGTCGAGCTTGAGGATGTGCTGGATGCAAAAATTATTGAGGGTGATGCCTCCAGTATCAAGACCCTTGAGCGTGCAGGACTCCTGACCGCCGATATGCTGATTGCCGTTACGTCCAATGACGAGACAAATGTCCTTGGTTGTCTCATTGCTCAGGCGTTCTCAAATGTGCGGATCAAGGTGGCGAGGCTGAGGACACATGAAGTCGAGCGCTGGCGATCTATCTGCGCCAGTAAACTGCTGGACATTGACCTTGTGATACACCCCGATAGCGAGACCGTGGAGAGCATGCTGCAAGTGGTCGCTCTCCCGGGAGTTTCCGACATTGTCCAGTTTGCCGAAGGTAACGTGAAGCTATTCGGCATGAACGTCGAAGGCGGCAGCTGGCTTGTCGATAAGAAGATTCTCGAGCTTGACGATTTAAGTCCCGATTCGAATTTCCTTGTCGCCATGATCCTCCGTGAACGACGCGTCATCATTCCCCGTGGAGATGACGCCTTTCAGCCCGGTGATCATGTCTACATTATGGTCCCTTCCGAGTATCTCGATGATGCCTTCAACTTCTTCGGCCTTCGAAAAGTCGACAAGGTGCAGCGGGTTTTTGTCTTGGGAGGGAAACAGCTGGGAATCGAAGCGGCACTTCGGCTCGAAGCTTCCGGGGTTCAAGTGAAACTGTTCGAGCGAGATTACGAGCGTTGTCAGAAGATTTCGACGCTTGTCAAGAACACTGTGGTTGTCCATGCCGATGGAACCGACCAGAGGATTCTGGCCGAAGAAAACATTCGCGGTATTGATGCCTATCTGGCGTTGACCGGTGATGATGAAGTGAACATTATTGCCAGCTTGTTGGCAAAGCGATTGGGGTGTCAGAAGGCTATCGCACTGGTCAACCGAATAGATTTCATGCCGATGGCACAGCTCCTGGGAATCAATTCAACGTTTAGTACCAGATTGGTAGTAGTGGACCGGATCCTGCGGTACATCCGGAAGGGCAATGTGGTTTCCGTCACGACCTTTCGAGAGGAAGAGGCGGAAGCAATCGAACTGGTGGCTACTCCGGGTTCGAAGTATGTTGGCAAAGCCCTGAAAGACGTAGCTTTCCCCAGAGGTTTGTTGGTAGGAGCCATCGTTCGCCCCACGGGTGAGGTGGTGGTTCCCAGGGGAGATTCCGTTATCGACCTTGATGATCACGTTATATTCTTCTGTCTGGAGAACCTGATCCAGAAACTGGAAAAGTCCTTCATCTTTTAAATCTCGGGGTTATCTTGATTAGTTGGCCCACCATTGTCCACTTGTTAGGCTATTTTGCCTTGGGTGTCGTCGGGTGTCTCACGGTACCCCTGGGGCTGGCCCTGTGGGAAGGGGATGGGGGGACGTGGCCCCTCTTGGTCGCCCTTCTTTCAGGCTTGGTTGCCGGCGGTGCAGGCGGATTCGCGTTTCGCCCTAAGCCTCATGAGATCAATCGCCGTGAGGGCATCCTTTTCGTAGTACTTGCCTGGGTTGTTCTGGCAATTCTGGGTGCGCTGCCGTACTACTTCTCGCCCTACTTTCCGGGTCTCACGGACGCGTTTTTTGAATCAATCTCGGGCTTCACAACCACGGGCGCCACGATTCTTACAGACATTGAAGGCTTGCCCAGGAGTCTGCTGCTTTGGAGAGCTCTCACCCACTGGCTCGGTGGCATGGGCATCATCGTGCTCGGGATTGCAATACTGCCTCTGTTGGGAACCGGTGGGATGGAACTGTACAGGGCGGAATTTTCTGGTGCTCGATCCGAGAAACTGAAACCTCGAATTGCGGAAACTGCCCTTGCGCTGTGGAAGATCTACGTTGCGTTTACGCTGGCAGAATATGTCGCTTTAAGGTGGGCGGGCATGGATTGGTTCGACGCTGTGTGCCATTCACTCGCCACCATGGCTACAGGAGGGTTCTCCACCAAAGCGTCCAGTATTGAGTCGTTCCAGAGTCCGGCAATTGAGTACGTGATCATCATTTTCATGATCCTTGCCGGTATCAACTTCACTCAGCACTACAGACTTTTCGTTGAACGCAAAGCTTGTTCATTTCTCCGAGACCCTGAAATCCGCTACTACGCCCTGGTGATAGTTTTGGCGGTCATAGGAGTCTCACTTTCGTTGCTGTTTTACACGGCAATCCCCGTATCGGATGCGTTCAGGCAAGCGCTGTTTCAGGTTGTCTCCATACTGACAACGACTGGATTCTCATCGATCGATTTCGAACTGTGGCCTCCTTTTGGAATATTCGTTTTGTTGGTTCTAATGTTCATCGGAGGGTGTACCGGCTCGACAGCTGGGGGAATGAAGACGGCACGAATCGTGATGCTCCTGAATGTTGTGGGTAGAGAGTTCAAGAGAATGGTCGAGAGAAGAGGCGTCTTTGCTGTGCGCTTCGGAGGAAGAGCCGTATCGGAGAATACTGTTGCGAGTGTTTTGAATCTCGTCTACCTGGCTTTCATCATTAACTTTACTGCCTGCCTGACGCTGACCGCGGCTGGGGTTGACCTGATGACGGCCTTCTCTGCTGTGGCTGCTTCGATGTTCAACATTGGTCCCGGGCTCGGATCCGTAGGCCCGGCGGAGAATTACGCTCACTTACCCGGTTTGGTGAAGTGGGTTCTGAGTTTCTGTATGCTCGCCGGGAGGCTCGAGTTCTACACGGTGTTGGTCATCTTCACACCGATGTTTTGGAGGAAGTAGGGCACGCCCTCGAAAGGCTCCATATATGCCGCGTTGCCGTATGGTCTTGATACTTTGTTTCTGGTGCCGGCCTTGTTAGGCCTTCACCTCAACTGGACCAAGCCGCTTCAACTCTTCATCAAGACGCTCAGCGAGGAAGATTTTAAGCAAGCTCTGATAGGGGACATCCTTTTTG
>JAUWTT010000636.1 GCA_030614585.1 Acidobacteriota bacterium | reverse complement strand
GCTTATCAAACCAGGGTTCGGCTCTCTCCAACTGCGCCCCCAATCGAATCAAAGTCGCCTCGTCTCCGATTGGCGCCGTGAATTGGACACCTATAGGTAGGCCTGCCGAATTCCAGAACAGAGGCATCGAAACTGCCGGCTGTCCAGTCAGATTCGCAAGCTGCGTGAAGGGGACCCTCTCCAGAATCTTCTCAGCCATCCCGTCCACGATTCCGGAAAGCCGTAACAGCCCGCCAGCTCGAAGCCTCTTGGTCCATTTCATCATTTGAATCTCAAGAGTGGAGGGCTGCAATGCACCAATCCGGGAAGGTGGGTAAGCCATCGTTGGAGTCAAGAAAACGTCGTATTCGAGATGAAACCGTCCCATGGCCCTTGCAGCATCACCCCACTGCCTTCTCGCACGGGCCAGATCAACCGCCCGCAGACTTCTCCCGACTGAGCCCAACACCCAAGTCATTTCTTCGATCTCATCCGTCCGGAATTTTCGACCCATTAAGTATTGAAGTTGTTCCAGATCGACCGCCACCTCTGCAAATACCAGGCAAAGGAAGGCCCTGGCCAGACGAGAGCCATCGATCTCAGGCTCTGCTTCCTCGACCCTGTGACCCAGCTGTTCAAGCAGCTTCGCGGAATGCTCAACGGCAGCGATGCAGTCAGGATGTACTTTCGTTCCTATCAGCGCCTTCGAGGAAAAGGCTATCCGAATAGGCTCCGTTTCGCGTCCAACTTCCTGGACGAAGCTCCGGCTTGGCGCACGTGCCTCATACATTGATCCCGGCTCCGGGCCACACGTGCAGTCCAGCATAGCCGCACAATCCCGGACAGAGCGTGTCAGTACGTGCGAAACCGCCAGGCCTTGCCAGAGTTCTGCGGCATCAGGCCCAGTAGGATTCCGGCCACGCGAAGGCTTCAATCCGAAGAGACCGCAGCAGGAAGCCGGAATTCGAATCGAACCGCCCCCGTCATTCGCCGAGGCCAGGGGGACCATCCCACTGGCAACGGCTGCAGCCGAACCGCCACTCGATCCGCCTGGAGTATGATCGACGTTCCAGGGGTTACGGCAAGGGCCGAGGAACCTGGACTCCGTGACTGCAGTAAGACCAAACTCAGGGACGTTGGTCTTCCCCAGAATCACGAGCCCGGCCTGCTTGAACCTCTGCACGAGCTCACTATCTCTCGTGGGGACAAAATCTCTACAGGATCGGCTGCCCATGGTTAAGCGGACACCCGCATACGACTCGACCAAATCCTTGAGAAGGAACGGAACGCCGGCAAATGGACCCTCCAGCTGCGCACCTTCAATCCACGCCCGCGCCCTGTCGTACATGGGAGTGATAACCGCATTCAACTCCGGGTTCAGAAGCTCAATCCGGGCGATCGCCTCTTCACATAGTTCCCGAGGAGTGACTTCTCCCTCGCGGACCAACTCCGCCAAACCCAGGCCGTCATAATCGCCATATTCACTAATACCTGCCACGGTCGTTGTCTCCCGGGTTAATCCAGAACGACAGCCGTGCCACTGACGCTGACCATCAACATCCCACCTGAATGACCCATGACCTCGTAATCCAGGTCAACCCCAACAACCGCGTTCCCTCCCAGCAGCATTGCTTCCTGTCGGACTTCCCTAAAAGCCACGTCCCGTGCCTTTCGCAACTCCTGTTCATACGAAGCGGAGCGACCGCCAACGATGTCTACAATGCTGGCGAAGATGTCCTTGAAAAGGTGCGCGCCGAGAACCGCTTCCCCGGTAACGACTCCAAGGAATTCTCGGATCTTTCTTCCCTCAACGTTCGGTGTTGTCGTCATTAACACTGCCGGCCCTAATGGTTCCATCACGTAACCTCCTTCTAGTTCTAGCGGTATTGGGATGACAGCTAACCACGAATCCGCCGGCCTGTCGAGAGCGCCCTAAGGCTCAGTAACTCTGATCTGATCGGCGCATAGTCGGAGGCAGGTGCTTTAGCTCCTGCGCATCTCTGGAAACCACTAGATCGCCTCGGGGCCTCTTCCGAGCTGATTGATTTGCCACCAAGAAAATCCGCTGCACAAACCTCACCAGAGCCGGCGGACGCCGTACTTGTCAAAAGAAGCGTCGGCCCCAAGCACAGTCAGGTTCTCCTTTATAGCCTGTGCAACGAGGAGCCGATCAAAAGGATCTCGATGGTGAAAGGGTAATCCCTCGACCAGTAGCACATGTTCCGAGCGAATCTCCAGCAACTGCGTCGCGAGTGCGACCAGCTGATCGTCGAGAAAGTCCCGCAGAGAAATTGTGAGTTCAAGTCGACCAAGACTCTTCTTGATTGCCATCTCCCAAACGCTCGCCACACTGAAGAAGAATTGGTTCCCGGATTCAGCGATACAGGTCTTGGCTGTCTTACTAAGACGCGGATCATCCGAAGCCAGCCAGATGAAAGTGTGTGTATC
>JAUWTT010000650.1 GCA_030614585.1 Acidobacteriota bacterium | reverse complement strand
CGGCGCTCCTGTCGGATAGCGAACCGCAAACGCGGAGGATGTCCAGAATTGAGGCACATTCAAGCGCGGAGCCACGAGAAATGCAAAAGTAACGTCGGCGGTCTCCCGACGATCGCTTGCCATTTCCCTCCGCAATGTTCTGGACAATGGACTGCGAAGCTCGCAACAGTTGGTCGCGTGCAAACCTGTTGGGGCCCGACAGTCTTTTGCAGAGAGTGAATGCCCACCCAACAAGTTCCAGTGACACACGATAAACATCCAGCTGTTCATGGTCGAATTTCATACCTACTTATTACGTTTTGAGATCCGTTTCCACGATCTTCTTCGTTCTTTCAACTCGTGCTCGTGCTCGTAATCGTCAAAGGAACGGTGTTAGGTTGTTCATCAAAGCCACATTCTCGAAAAGGAATCGATTACGCGCACGATCACGATCACGAGTTGGAAATTTGTTAGGGCACCAGTCCTTTTCCACCCCGCGTGATGCGTACCCGCGCAGTGCATCTTTTCAATACGCTAGAATGGCTAGGTCTTATGAGTACTCGTGTTGCAGTCGTGGGTGGCGGAATCTCCGGACTCACGACAGCTTTCTATTTGAACAAACTATCGATCGAACGTGGCATCGAACTTGACATCGATCTTTTTGAGAAGTCAGATCGAGTCGGAGGTGTAATCCGTTCGGAGAGGGCGGATGGAATGCTCCTGGAGGCCGGCCCTGAAGGCTGGGTATCCTACAAGCCCTCTGCCAGGAAGCTTGTCAAGGATCTGCAATTGCAGGACGAGATCCTGGGTTCCAATGATCATCTTCGCCGCACCTTCATCGTTCGTGAGGGGCGCCTTACACCGCTTCCGGAGGGGATGGCGTTCCTGGCACCTGTTGATCCTATCTCTTTCTGGAAAGATGCTCCCATGAGCCTGGCGGGTAAGTTCCGGGCGTCCCTCGAGCCTTTCGTCTCAAGGTCTAAGGGAGAGCTGAGTGTTGGGGCCTTCTTCGAAAGGAGGCTCGGCAGAGAGTTCACCGACACATTCGTCGACCCTCTGGTTTCGGCGGTTTACGGAGCAGACCTCGAGCAGCTCAGCATGCCGGTCACGATGCCCGAGTTATATCGGGTAGAGCAGCGAACGGGTAGCCTATGGAAAGGCCTGAGGAAGCTTGCGAAAATGACCCTCTCGAGTTCGGTCTTGCTGTCCATGCGTTCTGGGATGTCCAGCTTGGTGAAGCGTTTGGGAGACGAACTACCGGTGGACAAGGTTCATCTGGGCGTTACGGATCTTCGTGTTGAGTCCAGGAAGGGGCTCTATGAGGTATCTGCTGACGGGCAGAAGGAAGCGTTTCAGTATTTGGTTGTATGTACACCTGCTCATGCGGCTGCGCAGATACTGGCCGGCTCCTGCCCGGATATTCATCCTCTCCTTTCGGAGGTTCCATACGCATCTACCTCTTTGGTCTATCTTGCCTATCAGAAGGATGAGTTCTCTCATCCACTCAACGGATTTGGATTCATTGTCCCGAGCGGCGAGGCACGGGCTGTCGATGCGTGCACTTGGGTGAGTACCAAGTTCGACGACCGTTGCCCAGCGGGACGGGTCCTGCTGAGATGTGCCATCCACGATCGAAAAAGAACCGGGCTGCCTGACTCAGACGAAGCCGTTGTTGAAAAGGTCGCCGGCGAGATCCGTGAGATTATGGGGGTCTCGTGCCAGCCGGTGTTTGGGCGAGCGTTCCACGTTCGAGGGTTGATTCCACAGCTGTTAGTGGGCCATCAGAAGCGCGTTGAGTTGATTCGCTCGAAGCTTGCTTCTCATCCGGGGCTTCTTCTGGCCGGATCGTATTACAGCGGAGTTGGACTGCCCGATTGCATTAGAACCGGGCAGGAAACGGCCGACCGGATCATCGCTGATCTCACGAACTCGGAATCTGCACAGTAAGTAGTGAGTAGTGAGTAGTAATCG
>JAUWTT010000517.1 GCA_030614585.1 Acidobacteriota bacterium | reverse complement strand
GTCCGGGTAAGCAAGGGTATCTTCGCCATCGGCTGAGTCGAAGACGACCCGGGCAAGATACTCGAGATTCACCTGATGCACGATCCCGGTGGCAGGAGGAACGACTCTGAAGTCGTCGAAAGACGACTGCCCCCACCGAAGAAACGTATACCGCTCCTGGTTACGGCTAAACTCTTTGGCAACATTTTCCTGGAAAGACTGATTCTGCCCGAACGAATCCACTTGAACCGAGTGATCAATGACCAGATCAGAAGGGACCTGAGGATTGATCCTGGAGGGCTCACCTCCGAGTTGTGCCATCGCGTCACGCATTACGGCCAGATCGACAACGGCAGGCACTCCTGTAAAGTCCTGCAGCACGACCCGAGCCGGTGCGAAAGCAATCTCGCGTTGGGTCTTCACCTCAGGATCCCAATTCGCGAGAGCCCTAATGTCGTCGGCATTCACCGCCACTCCGTCTTCCTTTCGGAGAAGGTTCTCGAGGAGGATCTTGAGTGAGTATGGAAGCTGCTCACCGTCACCTACTCCGGCGTTCTTCAAAGAAGGAAGACTAAAGTACTTGAACGAGCGATTTCCGACATTCAAGCTCTTGAGGGTGTCATAGCTATTCTGGCTTCGTCCCATGATTCTCTCTCCTACACCAAGGCGTGTCGCCCAACATTTACGACTTTTTCCGAAACAAGTGCGTGGCATGACCGAGGAAAACGTCCGCCACCTCCCCAACCGTCTCGGACAAGGTGGGGTGAGTATGGATAGTGAGCGCCAAATCCTCAGCCACAGCAGCCATTTCGATGGCCAGGTTTCCTTCAGCGATCAGTTCACCCGCGTTTGAACCGACAATCCCAACCCCAAGGATCCGGCCCGACTCGGGCTCGAAAAGCATTTTTGTAAGACCTTCCCCTCGGCCAAGGGTCAAGGCACGTCCAGAAGCCGCCCAGGGAAACCGAGCCACTTTGAAATCGATGCCCTTGTTCTTAGCCTCGGTCTCCGTAAGCCCGGTCCAAGCGACCTCGGGGTTGGTAAAAACGACGGCTGGAATTGCCTGATTGTCGAAAATTGACCGCTTGCCGGCAAGTACCTCAGCCGCCACTTTGCCTTCTCTCATTGCTTTGTGGGCGAGCATCGGCTGACCTGCAACATCTCCGATGGCAAAGATATTCTCCCGGGAGGTTCGGCACTGTTCATCCACTGTGATGAAACCAGCATCGTCTGGCTCGATTCCGATCTTCTCCAGCCCAAGGTCATCGGAATTCGGACGCCTTCCTACGGCAACAAGAACCCGATCGAATGTCTGTTTCTCATCGGTCTTGCCCTCGAACTGAACAGTGAGCCCCTTCTTTGTCTCGGTGACAGAAACAACCTTCGTTTCTGTATAAACCGCTTCGAATGACTTCCGAATACGTCTTTCCAGTGGACGAACGAGATCCTTGTCGGCGCCAGGAAGCAGCCCGGCCAGCATCTCGACAACCGTCACCTTCGACCCGAGTGCTGCATACACCGTCCCAAGCTCCAACCCGATGTAGCCGCCTCCAACCACCAGCAATCGTTTGGGCACGTCGGGCAACTCCAAAGCGTCTGTGGAATCCATTATCCTGTCGCTTTCGAGATCCAACCCTGGAATCACTGTAGGCCTGGAACCTGTCGCAATAATTGCTCTTTGAAATTTGAGTATTCCGGGTTCTCCGTCTTCCAGAGCCAGTGTTCCGGTATCCTCAAAACGCACCTTTGCCTGGACGTATTCAACACCTCGTTTCTTCCCTAACTGGCCCAGTCCACCCGTCAGCTGGGAAACAATCTTTTCTTTCCATGAGCGTAGCCGTTCCAAGTCGATTGCGGGCTCAGCGAAACTGATGCCGAAGTCCTTGGAGTGCCGGGCCTCATCGATCACCTCGGCTGCATGGAGAAGAGCCTTTGATGGAATACAACCCACATTCAGGCAAACACCCCCCGGCCTCTCTCGAGTATCAACCATGGTCACCTGCAAACCCAGGTCCGCTGCGTGAAATGCCGCGGCATAACCTCCGGGCCCTGCACCAATGACTACTACATCTGTCTCAATCTGCGATACGGCCATTCAACGAACTCCCTTCTGCCGTTCAACGTCTAAGTAACAAAGTGTATTACAACTCCCAGTTGTCTGCTCTGAAGCCCGGTTGAGGGGGGCAAGGCAGCAACCTCTCGCTTCGCTACCAGCACCTGTCCACAAATGATCGATTACGTGCACGAGCAGGAGAGTCAGGGTAGAAGAGTCTGCCGTCTTTGCGATTCGCAAGGCGTCCAACTTGAATTGGTCTTCCATGACTCTCTCCCGACCTCCCCCCTCTTCGTGCGCGTGATCGTGATCGTGCTCGTAATCGTCAAAAGAGCGTGGTCCGGTTGTTCCCGAACAGAGCTATGGAAACACGGTCCGGTCATCCTTTTATGGTCTAATATCGCGAATGCAAGCATACCTCGGACTACTTGAAACAATCCTGAAGAAAGGCGTCCGAAAAGCTGACCGAACCGGAACGGGAACTCTGAGTATCTTCGGGTATCAGATGCGCTTTGATCTTACAGAAGGGTTCCCCCTCCTGACGACCAAGAAACTTCACCTCAAGTCAATCATCCATGAGCTCCTCTGGTTTCTGGCAGGTGACACAAATATCCGCTACCTGAACGAACATGGTGTGAAGATCTGGGATGAATGGGCGGATGAGACAGGGAATCTGGGGCCCGTGTACGGTAACCAGTGGCGATCCTGGAAAGGGCCTGATGGAGAGAACCATGACCAGATCACTCGGCTCGTAGATCAAATCAAGAACACGCCAGATTCTCGGCGCCACATCGTTAGTGCCTGGAACGTGGGTCAGATCGACGAAATGGCCCTCCCCCCCTGTCACGTGGTGTTTCAGTTCTACGTCGCAGACGGGACTCTGTCATGCCAATTGTACCAGCGAAGCGCAGACGTGTTCCTGGGAGTCCCCTTCAATATCGCTTCCTATTCCCTGTTGACACTGATGGTCGCTCAGGCGTGCGCCTTGAAGCCGGCTGAATTCATCCACACTTTTGGAGATGCCCATCTCTACCTCAACCACTTGGACCAAGCTCGCTTGCAGATCGGGCGCGAGCCTCGACGCCTCCCACGGATGATCCTGAATCCCCAGGTTGACAGCATTTTCGACTTCACTTTTGACGATTTCACCCTCAGAGGTTACGATCCCCACCCTCACATTAAGGCAGCGATTGCGGTATGAGGATCTCCATTATTGCAGCCATGTCATCGAACCGAGCAATCGGCCTGAACGACGGCCTTCCCTGGCATCTACCCCCAGATCTGAAACGCTTCAAACAACTCACAATGGGACACCCTATGATCATGGGGCGGAAGACGTTCGACACGATTGGCCGTCCCCTCCCGGGCCGAGTCACAATCGTGGTTACACGCCGCAGTGATTTCGGGCATCCAGGCGTGCTCGTTGCTCACTCGATTGGCGATGCTCTGAGACTGGCGGAAGACGACGATGAGGTTTTCATTGCCGGAGGAGGTGAGATCTACCGTTTGACACTTGACGTGGCTGACCGGATCTACCTCACTGTGATACATCATGAGTTTGAGGGAGATGCATTCTTCCCACCCTTTGATGAGTCAAAATGGGAAGTGGTCGAGGAACAGGAGTTCCACCCTGATGAGCAGAACCCCCTTCGCTTCACATTCCTGACCTTAGACAGGAAGTAGC
>JAUWTT010000237.1 GCA_030614585.1 Acidobacteriota bacterium | reverse complement strand
TTCCAGCGTGGGTATCCCGATCGGGCGGACTTCTCCTTTCCCCTTCGGTATATAGACCCGCTTGACTGCCGGCGCCCGGTAGAGTCCCGACTTGGCTCGGTGGATCAGATCCTGAAGGTTCCCCTCCAAGTCCTGCTCATATTCCTCCGCCGTTTGTCCGTCCACTCCCGCCGCCTTGTGCTTCCGGGTCCTGCGCCACGCTTCCAACATCCACGTCAGATCCAGGTGATGATTCAGAGAGGTGATCCCCTGCTTCAGCTGCCGGCTCGCCAGCTCGGCTATCCGCTGCTGTCTCGTTGACACCACTTCCGAATTCGATGCTTCTCGGGTGTTTCCCATCAGTGGTTCTGTCCTCCTGGCACCCTCTTGCGATTTTCCCTTCCCTACTCCCCGGCTCCCGGTCCGTCCGGTTCACCGGCTTTCAAACGGTACTATGGGGGTGCTAAGACTTCCCAAGATCCTTCTCCAACCGGTCGTTGCCTCCCGCTCGGATACCACGGCCATGTCGATCGTCTTCGTGTTTCGTCCTTACGACCTCCCGCGGTCACTCGACATCCATCCCCGCAGGCCAGGAGTTGTTCAACGGGGCTCCCGTCCCGTGCCCTACCGTGGAGACCTCAGGATCTCCCAGGTTCCTGGGGAGCCACGATTGCCGGTCTGCCTCGCTCCTCGACCCCGGAAGGGCTTCCCTGCCTGGCCTCTTCACGGCAGTTCCATGCTGCCCTCGCTTTAACAACCACGAAGGCCCCTTCGATCATCCACGTTTTCGAGGCTGACTAACGCGGCTTTCCGACTCGCTGTCTACGCTTCCACGCCTTCGTTACCTCCGACGGGCAAGACTCGCTTCCGGCTGGTGGCCAACCTCTTTCCGGGTGGGCTTGTTGTCCCACATGGCTCCTCTGAAAGGTTTCCGCTCTGTCATGTCATCTCATGGCATCACTTCCTCCTTCCCCAGGCTTCCCCTGGCGCCATGTCTTGGTGGTTGATCCCCGAAGTAGGCTACAATCGGAAAGCATGTACACCTACATACAGAACGTACACGAACACATTGGTGAAGAGATCACAATTCGGGGATGGCTGTACAACAGGACCGATAAAGGGAAGTTACGTTTTCTCCTGGTCAGGGATGGGACCGGTACGATTCAGGCCGTTGTCTTCAAGGGAAATGTAGACCCCGAAGTCTTCGAAGCTGTTGACCAGACAACGCAGGAATCTTCACTGACAGTTACAGGTACGGTTAAAGAAGACAGCCGGGCTCCCGGTGGCTACGAAATGGACGTCAGTCACTGCGAAATCGGACAGATCGCGGGGGAGTATCCCATTACTCCAAAGGACCACGGAACGGCGTTTCTCATGGAGAATCGCCATCTCTGGCTGCGCTCCTCCCGACAGCATGCGATTCTACGCATTCGCCACGAGATTATCCGTGCGGTGAGAGACTTCTACGACAATAATGGGTTTACGTTGGTTGACACTCCGATCCTTACGCCTGCGGCCTGCGAGGGAACCACCACTCTGTTTGAGATCGACTACTTTGGTGAGAAGGCCTACTTGAGCCAGAGCGGCCAACTCTACAACGAAGCAGCGTGTATGTCGGTGGGGAAAACGTATTGTTTCGGTCCGACGTTCCGTGCAGAGAAGTCCAAGACACGCAGACATCTAATGGAGTTCTCGAAGGTTGAGCCTGAAGTGGCCTGGGCTAATCTGGACGACATAATGAAGCTCGCGGAAGACTTCGTTTCTTACGTCGTGCAGCGTGTTCTTGAGGAGCGAAAAGAGGAACTCGAGAGGATCGAACGCGACACGACACCCCTCGAGAAGATTGAACCTCCTTTTCCCCGGATCTCTTATTCCGAGGCTTTCGTCCTCCTCGAGACAGAGGGAACCGATACTCCACGTGGTTCGGATTTTGGTGCGGCTGATGAGACCATTCTCTCCTGCTCGTTTGACAAGCCGGTTATCGTCCACCGCTATCCCAGGGATATAAAAGCCTTCTACATGCAGCCTGATCCCGAAGACTCCGGATCGGCACTGTGTATGGACATGCTGGCACCCGAAGGATACGGGGAAATCATTGGAGGCAGTCAGAGAATCCACGATGTGGACCTGCTCCTGGAACGGATCAGAGAACATAAGCTTCCTGTCGACGCCTTTAAGTGGTACCTCGACTTGAGGAAGTACGGCACGGTTCCCCATAGTGGTTTTGGAATGGGCATCGAGCGCGTTGTCTCCTGGATCTGCAGTTTGGACCACGTGCGCGAGACTATTCCATTCCCCAGGATGCTTTACCGGATGTATCCATAGGCTCCAAACCTCAATTCGATTCTGAAAAAACCGAATCACAAGATGTGTGGGATAATCAGAGACCATGGAAACAGCGCGACTGGATGGCAAGAAGATAGCTGAACAGATCAAGGACGAGGTGGCAATCGAGGTAGCTGCCCTGCAGGCCAAGGGCATCACTCCCGGCCTTGCCGCAGTTCTAGTGGGAGAACACCCGGCATCGCAGGTCTATGTCAGGAATAAGACCAAAACATGCCAACAGCTGGGGATGCACTCGGAGCAGATCAAGCTCTCGCCGGATACTACGACTGAACAGCTCCTGGAGATAGTTGACTCGTTGAATCGCTCAGACGACATTGATGGGATCCTCATTCAACTCCCTCTCCCCGATCAGATTGACGATCAGTTGATTCTGAACTCTGTCCTTCCAGAAAAAGACGTAGACGGATTCCATCCTGTAAATATCGGCAGGCTGGTTACGGGCGATTACATTCTTGCTCCGTGCACCCCGATGGGCATCATGGAAATGCTGAAACGAGAGTCGATCCCCCTCAAAGGAGCTGAGGCGGTTATTGTCGGAAGAAGCACAATTGTCGGCAAGCCGATGGCTTTGCTCCTTCTGCACGAGCATGCCACCGTCACTCTGTGCCATTCCAGGACAAAGGATCTGCCCGCTGTGTGCCGTCGAGCTGATATTCTGGTAGCTGCCATAGGCCGACCAGCCATGATTACGGGAGATTACATCAAAGAGGGGGCGACCGTTATCGACGTTGGCATCAACCGTGTAGAAAGTGAAAGTCAGGTTATCGAGCTTTTTGGAGAGGAATCGCCACGCATTGCGACATTTGCCAAGCGGGGTTCCACTCTGGTCGGTGACGTTCATCCGCGCGATCCTTACGGAATTGCTGCTGCAGTAACTCCAGTTCCAGGGGGCGTGGGGCCGCTGACCATCGCTCATCTGATGAAAAACACCCTGCTCGCCTGTAAAGCAAGGCACCACTGAAAGAGCTATTGGAAGTTTTTGAAAGTGACTCGAGTTCCTTGCCTCAGGCTTTCCGGAGATGATTATGAGAGATTTGGTGATAACGTCTGTCCTGCTGGCCGGACTTACCTTGACTGTTTGGGCCCAGGTTAAACCTCTTGAGAGCATCAAGGTAACAAAAGCTCCCTACTTCTCGGCACTCAGTCCGGATGGCACGAAGCTATTCATCACCGGGTTTGCCGACAGTGAAATCCAGGTCGTTGATGTGGCTAGTCGAAAGGCTACCACTCGGTTCTATGGTGGCTATGAACCGGTAGGGATTGTCATTTCGCCTGTTGGCGACAAGATCTTCATCACGAATTTCAGCCCAGGGCTGGTGAAGGTTATCGATGCGACGACATACGAGATCCTGGATGATGTCAAGGTGGGGGGCCGACCCAGCAATCTGGTGATCTCTCCAAACGGCCTGCAGGTTTATGTCACGAACTTCGGCAGAGGAAAGATAGGACGCATCGATTTCATTGACACCACGAGCCATCGAGTTGTGGGTGAAGTCGAAATCGGCGTGCGCCCTGTTGCGGCCGTGCTCTCCCCGGTGGGTGACCGTTTGTTTGTGGTGTGCTCCGGATCAAATGATCTTTACGTGGTAGATACCCAGGTACAGGAAGTCGTGAAGAAAATACCCGTTGGGCTACAGCCGGACGGAGTTGCCATCTCTCCCGACGGCATGACAATCTACGCAGCCAACAGTGGTACAAACGACATTTCACTGATTGACTTCCTGGACCTTAGAGAGATCCGCAGGGCAAAGGTTGGGCACAAACCCTTCACTTTGACTGTCGACGATCAGGGAAGGATTTTTGTCGTAGAAACGCAGGACAAGACAGTCACCCTCTACGACTCCGAGTTCAAGAGGATTCGATCATTCCAGGCAAAGAAGAAACCAGTGGACGTACAACTCTCCCAGGATAATCGATTCGCTTTCGTGACTGACGAGAAGGACAATCGCCTACTGGTCTTTGAAGTCCCCTGAGGTGGGACGTTTGGCGGTGATCGGTAATCGGTGATCGGTAACCCCGGAAGAAGATTTACCAGCAAGGCACGAAGTACACCAAGAAAATGTCAGCCCGAGCAAAGGACCGTCTTACCGGCATCCGCCTTCGCTCTTCGAGCTATGGCGCGACAGGTCCGGCATCTGGCATCTGGCATCTGGCATCTGGCATCTGGCATCTGGCATCTAATACGATTGTCTGACCCGTTGGAGGAATCTTGGTGGTGAGTTTCTGATCGCTCCCTACCGAAGGTACGCTGACACGTTGCACTTCGTACGCCTGTTGCAGTTACATGGCGCCCTTCTGGAAGGTCATCTTCCTCCCCGCTCCGTTTTATGTAAAGCGGCCTGCCGATTCGAATCGGCTCAGTTCTCCGGTTCGGCTTCCAGGCTGAACTTCTGCTCTTTCTTGTACAGAGAGTAGACTATTCCCCCGGGAAGCGCGGCCATCATCATAACTAGCAAATTCAGAAGGGATAATGTCACAGCACTCTCAACAGGGACCCCAACCTGGCTGAACAGCAAATAGTAAACACTCTCCCTCACCCCTACCCCGTTTATCGTCAAAGGAATCGCCGTCGCCAGGTTCACGATTGGAATGAAAATCAGAAACAGGTTGAAGGACACAGAGATTCCAATGGATAACGCCGCGAACCACATGGCAATCACTACGAGTAATTGAACACCCAGAGAAAGAAGGATCACAAGCAGGATGGCAAAGCGATTCCTTCGCAGCTGAGTTAAACCCTGATACACAAGCTCGAGCTTCTCCTCGAACTTATCCAGATGCAGCCTTCTCAGAAGAGCGTTGAAATAACGATGTGCCCCCGAGTGGAAAATGGCGGTAATACCCAGCGCAAATCCTGCGGCTACCAGAAGGAATAGCCCAACCAGCGAGAACCCTTGAACACTAATCGGATAGATCGAAACTGAGATCAGACCAATCAGGAGCAGAGCGGAAAGGCCTGCAGTCCGATCCAGCAGGATCGTTGTCACAGTTGTTGACATTCCCCGAGATTCTCTCTTTGCCAGGTAGTAGGCACGCACAAAGTCACCCCCTATCGCGGAGGGGAGAAACAGATTGAAGAAATAGCCAATCAAGGTAATCTTCGTCAGTGGCACGAGTGGAGTGTGAATGTCAAAATTCCCGAGAATGGCTTTCCACCGGCCCACTGAGAGGAAAACGGTCCCGAAGTAGAACAGACCCGCTATCAGTACCAGAAACAGGTTTGCAGAAACCAACACTTTCCCGAATTCCGCTAAATCCATGCGCAACAGCAGGAAGACAAGTAAAGCCAGGGTCAACACCACTTTAAGCAGGACTTTCGCTCGACTACTCATTATTTCCTTAGCAAATTGTATTTGAGTATGCAACGGATGGCGCTGACGGCGTCCTTCCACGTGATCTTCTTTCCCTCTTCGTAGGTCCGTCCGCTATACGAGATTCCCACTTCAAAGATCCTGCACCCCCGCTCTTTGAACAACTTTGCTACCTTGGCGGTAATCTCCGGTTCAAAGCCAAAACGGTCCTCTTCAATTATGATCTCTTCTAGAACCTCGGCTTTGAACACTTTATAGCAGGTCTCCATATCCGTCAGATTGAGATCCGTCAACGCATTCGACGCGAGCGTCAAGGCTCTGTTACCAAGGTAATGCCAGAAATAAAGCACCCTGTGGGGTTCTCCGCCGACAAAACGCGAACCATAAACGACATCCGCCTTCCCCGTCAGGATCGGAGTCAGAAGTTTCGGATATTCATTCGGATCGTATTCGAGATCGGCATCCTGAATAAGGAGAACGCCCCCCGTTGCCGACTCGACTGCGGTCCTGAGTGCAGCACCCTTTCCTCTGTTTCTGTCGTGGCGAAAGACCCGTATCTCGTCACGCCTGGCGTAATTGTCCAACGATTCCCAAGTTCCATCAGTCGAACAGTCGTCCACCACCACGATTTCACGTTCCACCCCAAGAGGACTGAGATCGACGCCCAAGACTCTGTCCAGGACCTCCGTAAGGTACCTTTCCTCATTGAAAACCGGAATTAGAACCGAAAGCTTCATACGGACCTCCGCAAATCTAGGAAAGGGTAGCTCTATTTGCCTTGCAGGAAAAGTGAATGCACTCACACCCTGGGGAATGGCAAATGACAAATGGCGAACCGGTAATCGGTTATCGGTTATCCGTTATC
>JAUWTT010000331.1 GCA_030614585.1 Acidobacteriota bacterium | reverse complement strand
GAGAGAAAAGGAATCAGAAAGGGACAGGTTGATTCTCTCGGTTGATTCTCTCTTGGGCTGTTGGATGGTGGACAGGCTGAGTTCAATCAACCCGAGAGGTGTCGTTTCCAAAGCGGGAGGGCCCTCAAGTCGGAGTAGCCAAACCAGAGAACCAGCTGTCCCCTACTCATCCTACTTCTACAGATGCTTTGACGAGTGAGACCAACGGGGCTAACATCGAGTGGCACTCTACTGCGGTTACAAAAGGGCTGTTCACAACGTCGCAAAGTTGCTCGACTTTGAAGTCAAAGAAGAGGCGTAGCCACGTACCGAGAGGAACGGTGAAGATAGCCATGGAGATTCAACATGCTTTGAACTGTCTTGCAGTTCTGCCTCTGACTTTATTCTTAGCGGCTTGTGAAAGTACGCCCCGGCAGCCTGATGAACCGTTTCCAATGTCCGTTGAACTTAGGGCTCAAGCGATTGAAAACATCGCTGAAAGCCTTAGGAATTCAGTTGAGATTGCCGCCGGTCGTTTCCCTGTGGCCCCGGAGGATGGGACTTGGGAATTTGACGATGGTGGTTGGACCGGGGGCTATTTTGCCGGCATGCTCTGGCTAATGTATGCGGAAACTGGCGAGCAGTATTGGCGAGAGCACGCGGAGAAATACACTTGGCTGCTGGAGGGATACAAGAGCAACGTGGATATGAGCGATATCGGCATTCTTTATTGGCCCTCCTGTGACCTCGGTTATTCTCTTACGCACGATGAAAGAATGCGTGAAGTAGGACTGGCTGGGGCCCGGAGCATGATGAAGCGCTTCCTTCCTGGTGGAGGCTACATGCAAAACTGGGGAAGGTTGGGTGAAGAAGACCAGATGGGATTCGTCATCATCGATTGTTTGATAAACCTTGACCACCTTTACTGGGCTGCCGATGAGACCGGTGAGCCGTCATTCTCACAGGCGGCGACAAGCCATGCTGAACGTACTCGAGTCAGCCATGTAAGGCCGGACTACTCGAGCTTTCAGGTAGTGGAGTTCGATCCCGCCACAGGTGAAATGCTGCGGGGATTCACCAAGCAGGGGTACACAGATGAGAGCACCTGGAGCCGAGGGCAGTCTTGGGGAATTTACGGATTCACCCGGGTCTATAAGCATACCCGGGAGCAGAAGTTTCTGGAGGCTGCGATGAGCATGGCAGACTGGTTCATTGAACGCCTGCCTCCCGATTTTGTGCCCTACTGGGACTTCTGTGCGCCTGGGATCCCCAACGAACCTCGAGACACGAGCGCTGCATCAATGGCGGCTTCAGCCATGTTGGAGCTGGCAACTCTTGTAGAAGACCCGGACAGGGCCAACCACTATCGGAGGACAGCCGGCAAGATCCTTGCCTCGCTAACTGAGAACTACCTTACGCGGGACCTGCCAGGCCGCAATGATGGTGTTCTCAGCGGAGGAACCTATTTCTACGAGATTGGGAGGAGCGTCGATCAGGCGAATATTTGGGGGGATTTCTATTATCTGGAGGCCATGCAGAGGTGGCCAGAATAGTACCTTTCCACAACCCGGATTTCCGCCGGACAGAGCAGTAGGTGAACGGATGGTAAGAAAGGGACAGGTTGATTTTCCACCGTAGAAAGGTATGGAATGGACAGGTTGATTTTCCCTTCCTATATCATCCACAGCATGGACAATGCGGCGGATTGGGCGGCTACAAGAAAATTTACTGACCTTTAGGAGCGTCATGAAATGAGACATGCGACGGAGGGTTTCCTGCTTGTGTTTCTGCTATTGTCATCGCCTTTTCTGCATGGACAGGAGGAATCCAACGCCCCGATTCAAATCGACGGCGTCTTCCCCCACATGACGGTAATGGCAGACGGGGTGGGTAGCAATAGTGAGACCGGAATCGGTGCCTTAATACCGTGGGCGAACAGGTTGTGGGCGATTGCATATGTTGCTCATATCAGGGGAGACGGGATCGGGCTCTATGAGATCAATGATGACATGACCATGAAGCTGCACCCTGCCTCTGTGACGGGTACGTATGCAAACAGGATGGTGCACTGGGAATCGGAACACGCATTCATTGGGCCCCACGTCATTGATGCCGAGGGCAACGTCCGAACTGTCCAGGGAATCAAAGACCATCGACTGACGGCGACGATGCGTCACCTGGTAGATCCGGCGAAATGGGTCTACTACCTTACTATGGAGGGGCTTCTTTTCGAGGTTAATGTGGAAACTCTGGAGGCGAAGCAGCTCTTCGATCTGGTGAGTGAACTGAAGATTCCAGAAGATGCACATCCGCATTTCAAGGGGGCGCACACAGCTCAGGGGCGAGTAGTCGTAGCCAACAATACCTACGAAGAGCCTGAACACATTGGAACTCGACAGGCAGGCCGCTTGGCTGAATGGGATGGAAACGAATGGAGGATTCTTGAATACAACCCATTTGTCGAGGTATCTGGGAAACAGAATCCCAGGGTCGGAGCCAAGTATGGGAACACTTTGTTTGCCACTGGCTGGACTCGTTCTTCCGTAGTCCTCCGCGTTCTGCACGGTGGCAAGTGGACCCGCTATCTACTCCCCAAGGGGAGCCATGCATTCGATCACTCCTGGAACACAGAGTGGATGAGGATTCGGGAAGCTCAGACCGAGAGGTATCTCATGGATATCCACGGCATCTTTTACGAGTTGCCGACGTTGGTATACGAAGGACGGGTTTGGGGGATTCGTCCTATTAGTACTCATTTGCGAATAGTCCCAGATTTCTGCTTTTGGCGAGGCTTGTTTGTAATGGCCGGTGACCAGACCGATAACGCTGTAGGTCAGCCACAGTCAGGGTTGTGGTTCGGAAACATCGATGATCTCTGGAACATGGGCAAACCCAAAGGATGGGGAGGCCCCTGGTGGAAGAGTCAGGTTAAGGCAGGAAGCTCTTCAGATCCATTCTTGATGACAGGATTTGACAAGAAGGTACTGCACCTTACCCACGAATCGAGCGGGACTGTTGAGTTTGAGGTGGAAGTGGACTTTCTGGGAGACGGAACGTGGAGGACCTATCAACGCTTTAAGGTCCCTTCAGGTGGGTACATCCACCATGAATTCCCAGATGGTTTCAGCGCACATTGGGTTCGAGTAAAAGTCTACAGTAACGCGATTGTTACGGCGTATTTCGTCTACACTTGAAGTTGCCGAGTTCTGCGCCAGTTGAAAGCAAACGGCTTTGTGGCTGCTGACCCTTTTTTCGTCGACGCTATCCCAAACGGACGGGATCGCATCGGGTGTTTGCCGAGGATTACTGGACGACGCACCCTTTCGTAGAGGGCGGGAATAAGGGGCTCGGTTCCCCACTGATCCTGAAACGGACCGAGAAAGGCGCCAGACGCTCCTCTGGGCCCTCTGAAGTCACGCTGACTACCGTGACCATGCCGTCCACCCATCCTTCTACGATGTTATCGGTGAATTCAAACAAAATGCCCTGGATCTCCTCTATACTTGCGTAGCCGACATCAGGTGCGACGAGGCCGAGCGAACCGGATACCCAGAAGGACCCCTGGGCGGGATCAACGGCTCCTATTAATAACCCTTCGGGGAGACTTGGCCTTGACAGGCCAATAAGCAGCCCTTCCGTCTGAAGGGTGAAAGCCCCACTGTCAACGCCGGGAACCCCAATCGTGTGGTGGCCGCCAACTGAAACGTTCCACCAGCAATCACAGCCACCCACCTTGACGATTGCTGCCCCTCTTGCCTCATGGTTGGCAACGCTAGTAGCCGTAATCAATACATATGCGGGGGATCCCGGAGCAAAGAACCGTCCGCTCCTGACCTCACCTGCGGAAGCTCCGGAAGGAATGGTCTCGGTCTGCCAGGTGACTCGCTGGTCTTTGATCCCTTCGACCGAATGGAAAATACCAGTTTCTTCACTTGGCTCGACACAGTTCTTATCGGGCCAAACAATGACAGATGCTTTGCCTGTGATCACAGCCTGGTCGGTGCGGGGTTCGGCGGGGGGACGGCGGGCGCCGGTTTCCGCAGTATGACGGGCAGTCAGTACATCCGGCAGTTGCTCCTTAGCCGGTACTGTGTAGGTGACCGTGTGTCTATTGCCACCGGCATACGTTGTGTCTGCTTGGCCCTTCAGTGCTGTTACCTTTATTTTTTCAGGAAAGGACGAGTTTTCGACTGTAACGGTGAAGATTACTTTCTCGCCAGGTTTGGCAATCACCTGGTCCGGAGAAACATCCAGGATGATCGGTTTAACCTCGACTGGCTTTGAGGCGGAAATCGATCCGACACCCCCAAATTTCCCTCCATCGGTCCGCACTCGAACGATGATGTCAGCCGTCCCCACCTTGACCGGTTTGTACTGGTTGTGGTTGAACTCTTCAACCGCGTCACCCTTGATATCGGATTCGCTCCATCCTTTTTCATGGATCTCAACGGGCCCAAAAAGCTCGGGATCAAGCTCAAAGAGCGTGACACCTTTTAGGGCGTCCGGGGCAATCTTCGCTATGTTTTTGACAATGAGACCGACCAGTTTCTCTTGTACCTTTTTATTATCAACATAAGGAAGATCACCGGACAGCTCGAAGAGTTTGCCAACCCCTTTTTTCACTTGCTTCTTGAGGAGTTTACTGGCCTTGAGCTCCTTGAAGGCGTATTGAAGGACGCGCTTTCCGTCCAGCTTCCAGCCTTTGCTGGCGGCGATCAGTAAAGCACTCCATTCGCCCGCTTCCAGATCTTCTTCCATCACGGCGGGGAAAAGGTTGAGATCGAGTGAGCTGAAGCTAGAGGGCAAGAGAGAGGCAGCGGCCTCTTCGGACCATTTCTTGATGAGGAGCGCGAGCCCAATCACAGGGAAGGCCTTATCAAGGTCTTTCTTAACTTCACTAACAGTTTCTTCGGTGACTTTGACTAAGTTGCGGGTAAAGGGAAAGAGTTTCAAGACCACAATTGACAAAGCGACGTCTTGCTTCAACTGTTCTACAGCCGGACCATCGGACTCGTTGAGAGACTTTTCGGCAAAGGCCGCAACTTTCATACAGAGGTCGAGGTTTCCAGCTGAGTCGCCGCAGGCAGGAAGGTCACTCGGAAGTGTAACTCGCGCTAACGCAGAGGTAACCGTGGGCCCTCGCTCCACTAGTCCGACCACCCCCAGGTGTGCCACGATTGCGTCCAGCAGGGCGTTGTCGGAGGCCCCTTCAAGAAAAGGGGCTGTACCCGCGCTCATGGCTCGCAGTGAGTCGGGGTTGTCCGGGTGATCCAGCAGCCTCTGAGCCGCGGCCAGTGGGATTGCCTGACGGGGCAGTTCGGTGGGACCAGCCATGAGGT
>JAUWTT010000609.1 GCA_030614585.1 Acidobacteriota bacterium | reverse complement strand
GGACATTTGCATCCACGCTTATATATGCCCCTTTTTAGGCAAGTGCCGTCGCTGCAAGTAGTCGCCGTCTCGGAGAAGGACTCTTCACTTCGTGATCCATTCTGTGCTGAGTTCAAGGTAGACGGGTATCCAGACCTTGATCAGATGTTGAGTTCCACTGACCTCGATGCTGCCGCTATTTTTTTGCCACATGCTGATTGTCCGCAGGCTGCCGAACTTTGCGCTCGTGCTGGACTCCATCTAATGGTGGAAAAGCCAATGGCTTCCAGTTCGGCCGGTGTGGCCCGGATAAACCGGGCCGCGGCTGAGAAGAACGTTCGCTTAACTACGGGCTATTGTTGGAGGATGCACCCTGTGGCGCGTGAGTTCAAACGTCTGATTCAGTCCGGCATCATCGGACAACCTGTTGGAGCCGAGGGGCGTTGCGCCGCCGGAAGGCTCCAGCGCTACATCGACGGAAACTCTGCCTGGATGCTCGAGCGCTCACGATCTGGTGGCGGTCCGATGTTCAACCTGGGTGTCCACTGGATCGATCTGTTTCGATGGTTCTTTGAAGATGAAGTAAGCGAGGTGTGCGGACAAAATGTGAAGGTGAATCTGGAATATGACATCGAGGACAACTCTTTTGCTCTGTTGCGATTCAATCGGGGTGTCATAGCTTCTATTGATATCAGCTACACCGTTCCCGACTCCTTTCCACATGGTCGCGATCTTTATCTCTCGGTACGGGGCACCCAGGGTGCTGTTTCATGGGCCCCTGCATATGAAGGAGAAAAAGATGTGCTCTCCGTCTGCAGCGATCATCCCGATTTTGGAGGTTCTCCGAGGAGGGAACTGGCATTTGAACTGGAATCCGTTGCCGGGTATTCAGGCGTGATGGGCCTGGAATATGTACGAGACTTCGCCGATGCAGTCCTGGAAGGCAGGGATCCGGCTATCACCGGCCGGGACGGACTGGCCGCATTGAAGGTTGTTGAAGCCATTTACACAGCGGCGGAAAAGCGGTGTTGGGTCGAAGTAGAAGATGCGGAATAGTGGGTTTCATGAAGATGACAGAGCAGTTCTCGTTTAACCGGCCGTTTCAAGGAGGATGAGTCATATGGGACAACTCAAGGTGGTCGTTACAGACTATATTGAAGACAATCTGGACTGGGAAGCGGAGGAACTGGCTAAGGCCGGGCTCCGGTTCGAGGCTTGCCAACTCAAGTTCAAGACCGAATCCGAGGTGCTGGAGAGAATCGCCGATGCTGATATTGTTGTCGTTAATATGGTCCCTCTGACCGAGTCGATCCTATCCCGGCTGAAGAACTGCCGCCTGATTATTCGCCATGGGATCGGTTACGACAACGTTGACGTTGATGCCTGTACGAAACACGGAATTCAGTTTGCATATCAACCCGATTACTGCAAGGAGGATGTGGCCGAACATGCGATTGCCTTGATCTTTGCCTGTGCCCGTAAAGTGGTCTGGAGCCGGGAGATCCTGGATAAGTCGAGCGCGGCCGGACAGTGGGACTTCAGCGGCCTCTTTCCGATCTATCGTCTCGATGGGAAGACCCTGGGAATTGTCGGAGTCGGGCGTATTGGAAGCCGGGTTTATCGTAAGCTGAAATCATTCGGCCTGAAGATTATCGCCAATGATCCCTACCTCAGCCCAACAAGAATGGCTGACCTCGGCTTGGAATTTGTTGACAAGGAAACCTTGTTTCGAAACTCTGATTTTGTGACTATACACACGCCTCTAACGGATGAGACCCGGCATCTGATCAATGCCAGGACACTGGGCTGGATGAAACCTACAGCTTATGTCGTGAATACTTCCCGGGGGCCCATGGTGGATGATCAGGCTCTGGCAGATGCGGTCAAAACCGGTCGGATCGCCGGTGCGGCAATCGATGTTTTCTCTCATGAACCGCCTCCCCCGGACCATCCTTTGTTTGGTCTTGAGAACATAATTCTTACACCCCACATCGCCTGGGCTTCAGAAGAGGCCGGCTGGGAAATCAGACGCAGCATCGTCAATGACATCCTGGCCGCTGCCCGGGGAGAACCGGCCCGTTGTGTGGTTAACCAGGAGATCCTGGAAGCATGACCGTAGCGCCGGCTTCCACCCGGCAGGTGGGCTTCACAGGCCACCTGACTTGGGGCATTAACCCCTTCTAAAACGGTCCCGGCACTAAGCTGCAAGTCAGAGGTAAACAGTTGACAGAGATGAAAGTCACAAGAGTAAAAGGAAGATTGCCGGGGCCAAAAAGCAGGGAATTACTGGATCGATGGCACAGATACGAGGCCGACGTTGTGGGATTCCAGGCTCCGATAGTCTGGGAAAGCGCTTCCGGATGCGTGGTGACTGATGTCGACGGAAACCGGTACCTCGACTGGACCTCGGGTGTTCTGGTGACCAACGTGGGACACTGCCACCCTCATCTGGTGGAAGAAACGCAGAAAGCCTCGGCCAAACTCCTCAACAACTACGAGTGTGCAAACGAATATCGAATTCGCGCTGCTGAGGGTTTAGTGCGAGCACTTCCCGAACATCTCGACAAGTGTTTTTTTCTCAGTACCGGAAGTGAAGCCATCGAGGCGGCGACACGCCTGATGAAGCGCAAGACCGGAAACTTTGAGATTGTCTCCTTTGAAGGCGGTTTTCACGGCCGGACTACGAGCGCGGCATCCCTGGGTGGGATGCCCGGGCCCAAACACCGGTATGGCCCTACCCTGCCCGGCGTCATTCGCATGCCTTATCCCAACCCCTACCGTGATCCTTACGGATGGTGTCAGGGAGGTCCCGAGTTCAGAGGTTACTTCGATTTTCTTGATTCTGTCTTAATGGCGAATTCAACGGG
>JAUWTT010000247.1 GCA_030614585.1 Acidobacteriota bacterium | reverse complement strand
TCGTGATCTGGTTGTGGATCGAAGCGCCTTGGACAGAATCATCTCCGCGGGAGGCTATGTTTCGGTGAATACAGGCCAAGCCCCGGAAGCGAGTGCGATCGCTGTTGCTCGCAAGAACGCAGAACTGGCGATGGACGCTGCAGCCTGTATCGGGTGTGGAGCCTGTGTGGCTTCCTGTCCCAATGCTTCAGCTGCGCTATTCACATCTGCGAAGATCTCGCAGCTTGCGCTTTTACCCCAAGGGCATCCCGAGCGGGAACGGAGAGTTCTCCGCATGGTGGACCAGATGGATATCGAAGGCTTTGGCAACTGCTCTAACCACGGTGAGTGTGAAGCAGTCTGCCCCAAGGAGATTTCGATCGCGAACATCGCCAGAATGCGCCGCGAGTATCTGAAGGCAGTGGTGAAAGAGGGTTCCGCCTCCGCGGCCTGAGGGGAGTGGTAGAATACTGGGTCTTGGGTCTTGAGGCCTGAGTCTTGAGTCCTGGGTCTTGAGGCTGGGGACTGGAGTATTGGAGTACTGGGTCTTGAGGCTTGAGTCTTCCCTTTGAGATTTGATGCTTGGAACTTGGTACTTCCCTTCGGGATTTGGTCCTTCCCTTGGGATTTGGTTCTTGGGACTTGGGACTTCCCTTCGGGAGGGGTGGCCGAGTGGTTTAAGGCGGCGGTCTTGAAAACCGTTGTGCGGGCTAAACCTGTACCGTGGGTTCGAATCCCACCCCCTCCGCCATACAAATGTCAAATGACGAATGTCAAATGACAAGTGGCAAGTGACAAGTGACGAATGGGCCCAAGAGGCTTGCCTCCCCACAGTAAGACGAGCATCCTTGCTTGTCACTTTAGTCACACGGACCCAATCGACAATCACCATTCCCTTGCCCTGGGGGTAAATCTTAGGGCCGAGCTTTGCCCGCTTGCACTCGGGGGGGTCGCCAGATTCGTATCCGGTAACGTAAATCGGGAAGTTACCAGAGAAGGCTTGTGTTCCGGGACGATTCATACAGCAAAGCTATTTAGCGTCGAACTCGTGCGCGCCGATCGATGGGGGCACAGCCCAAGGCAGAACGTTTCCGAACAGATCGCGCCCGCCGTTGTTAGAGATCGGAATACCAGCCCGGATGCACGGCGACCCCTTTTCCAGCATGAATCCCCGCAGCGTCTCGAAACCCGCCGCCGCTTCCGGCGAGACGAACATCGGATCTGCGGTTATTACGTAGGGATCGTTAGGTCCATTCGCGTGCTTGCCAAAGAATACGTTGTGCTCGAACCAATGGTTCTTGCTCTCTCCCCAGTCATACTTGACCTCGCCCTCTACGTAGAAGATGTTGTTGGCGAACCAGGTGTCCTCCGGCCATGGCCCACCCCAGTTGTCCATCTTGATCATCGTCGGATCGGGATCCGGCTTGTTCGGAACGTAGATGATGTTGTTATAGATCTTGGTGTCCTTCACCGGACCGCTAATATGGAAGATCGGGGAGAAGTCCCTGTCGTTGGCCTTCTGCTGCCTAAAACCGTCATTGACGCTGATGTTGTAGCGTACGGTCGTACCCGTGTTTACCGCGATATTCGGCTGTGCTCCACCGTTGTTGCAGACCAGCAGGAAGCCGCCCTCGTTGTCATGGCTGTAGTTGTACTGGATGACGGTATTGCGGCAATCCCAGTCCGAGTCGAAGCCCTGGGCATCCCATGGAGCCTTGTGGTCGCTGACTTCATTGAACTGGATTACGGTGTTATCGCAAGCCCACGGCCATATACCGGCCGCCGCGTCGCCTTGCGGGAGCAACCGTGTGCATTGACGCATGACGTTGTACTCCACAAGTGCACCGTCGCACGAAATGGGAACTATGCCGTCTCCGGGTACTTCTTCGATCAGGTTCTTCCGTATGACCACATTCAAGCTGGGAAACCAGTCCGCGCCGCGCTGGATGTGGCCCGCACCCATGATTCCGTCGCGCTCGCAGCGCACGATGTGGCAGTTCTCCACGAGGAACCCGTTAAGACGGGACCGCTTCACCTTGCCGCGCGTCTGCCACCGGATTCCTCCGCTCGCGCCGTCGCGCTTCCTGCACGTGCCGTTGACGTCATGGATGTACAGGTCCCTAAGATGGATGTGAGAAGCTGTTCCATAGTCTTCGATGTGGACGAAGACGCCCTTTCGCCTCGCCTTCGGCTCAGGTCCTTTGTTGGTGAGTTCGAGATTGTTGATCTCCCAGTACTCTACGTTGTGGATGTACAAGGCGGCCTCGAATTCACCTTCGGCGTCGATCCGTGGCTTGTCACCCTCCCCGTACTTGTCGATCACAATCGGTGCGGGACGCCCGTCTGCCATCCGCCCTGAACCCAGGGGTTTGAGCTGCCCCTTAAACTTCGAACCGGCCTTGAAGAGGATCTTATCGCCCGCTTCAAACACGGTTGAGTTCACCTTCTCCAGTGATTTCCAGGCGTTCGTGGCGGAATGCCCGTCATTGGAGTCGTCTCCATTTACGCTGTCAACATGGAAAACACGGTCGTCTTCCGGGCCGGTGGAACTCGCCGTAACCGCTAAAGCCGCTGCCAGAACAATCACTAGTCCGGTCATAATCTGTGTCTTTCGCGTTCTCGTTAGCATATCTTCACCTGCCGGTCCGATTTGAACTCCCCCATTGCCCCGGCTAGCAGTCTATCCGCCTTAGTGTGATCCGACAAGGGAGTGAATTGCCTTTCAGCGGTCTCAGCACATTCTGTCAACTCGGCTCATAGCGCCAAATGACACGGTACTTTTCGGTGTCGTGGCTCGGATCTGACCCCACTTCGCTCGCAGAACAATGCCTTGGGATCTTCCCCTTCGAGCAATTTGGAGAATTGTTGCTCTTTTTAGAACAAAGACGTTGCCTATTAACATATTTGGGAATACAATCTGAGCCAATTGCTCGTTTGAGCCACTCCAAGTCAAAACAATTTCTAGCAAGAAAGGATTAAACATGTCTGCTCGAAAAAGTGTCCGTTTCCTGTCGTTGATTCTTCTTTCAGCCACCTTCGCTTCACCGATTCATGTACTCGCACAAGAAGAGTGCGAGTCTGATGAAGCTCCTCCTGTTATTTCTTGTCCGGACTTGACGATTGGAACCGATCCAGGCATCTGTAGGGGATCCGTTGAGACGGGCTTCAGGTTCGAAGGTTTAGGGGTTTCGGCTTCAGATGACTGTGAGGTAGATTGGGTGTTTTGTTCTTATACGAATGCATCTGGCACCGTCGTTCCTATGAACTCGAACACGCAATACGATTTCCCTGAAGGAGATACTCCGATCTCCTGTACTGCCGGGGATGAGTATGGCAATGAGGACACGTGCGACTTCTATCTCACCGTGGAGGACCAAGAGCCCCCACAGCTAGGCTGTCCGCCCAGCGTTATTGACTGCTGTCCGGAAAACGACGGCCCAACAAGATTCTGTGGCGGCGGGCCACCGAGCTTAGTCGACGACAACTGTGATGGACTCGTCTCCAGGCACGAAATTTGCGACGAAATAATAACCGAGTGCGGGCCGGGAGAGGATGGCGAAGCACTATGCACAGTTTCGGCCACCGATAGCGCCGGCAATGTTGCCAGCTGCTCTGACGTACCGGGAACCTTGACCGGAACAACCCGTTACACTTGGGATCTTACGAAAAGGGCCTACGATACTGAGACGGGGGAGGATGTGGGGTCTATCGCGGTTAATGCAGGTGATCAGTTCTTACTCAACTACGAGATTGTCTTCCACTTATCCTCGTCAGGGGCTGGAGAAGCCAGCCTCGTCGATGAATGTGTATGGTACTTTGACTCAAACCTCGATGCGGGACCCGATCCCCTGGGATCGGTCTGCGCGGATGACGATGACAAGACCGTCGATTACGCATACCTGATTGGCCCGTTTGACACTTCGGAGGATTGTGGAGGCGTCACTAAATACAACGAAGCATGGCTTACGCAGAACAGCGACGATGGTTCGTTTCTCGCTGCAAGCGAATGGAATGTGGCGGTCAACGTAACCTGTTTCGGTTGTACCCACTCGCAAGGATACTGGAAAACGCATTCTTATCACGGGCCCGCCCCCTTTGATGACACTTGGGAATTCCTTCCGGAATCACAGGATCGTGTCTTCTTCTTGAGCGGACAGAGCTACTACGAGGTCCTTTGGACACCGCCATCGAAAGGAAACGCTTACTATATCCTCGCCCACCAATACATAGCCGCAGAGTTGAATGGACTCTACGCTGCTACGGAGATTGCCGGTCAGGACCCAGCGGACGGACCTCTACTCCCCCCGGAGATCGAAAGCAGTTTCTATCAGGCAATGGATCTTCTGAGCCAGTACACCCCACAAGAGGTAGAGGAATTCAAAGGGAGGAACAAAGCCAACAGGGACCAGTTCACCAATCTGGCCGAGGTGCTGGACGAGTTTAATAGTGGGCTCATCGGCCCGGGAGCCTGCTCCGAAGATGGTCTCTAGCCTCGTTAGGCGATTATCTGCCCCTTGGCGTGCGCTCGGGGTGAGGCATTTACCGGCCTTACCCGGAGCGCGGTTAGATCGATGAATCCATAACGTTGATGGGCCGTGGCCCATCGCGCTGAACCAACTCGGTTGGACGGGCAAAACAATAGGCCCCTCCGCCAGGACAATGTCAAGTGGCAAGTGGCGATTGTCGTTATCCCTTGTCACAGGCGGGACACCTCTGTTCCGGGTGTCCCGTTCGAAAATCGCAAATCGCACTTCGTCCTTCCCTTCGTGCCCGTGGTGACTTGGTGGTAAATCTTGGTGGTAAATCTTAGGGTCGAGCTTCGTATATCAGATTGAAGGGCGTTTCGGCCGCTCGTCTAAAATGGGTAAATCCTGCCTTCGTGGCGACTTCCCGTATCCGAGCTTCACCCGCTTGCGCACCCAGAGCCATTCCTCCCTCTTGACTGAGAGCAGACGGGGTGCAGATCGCAGTCGAAAAGGAATAGTAAACTCGTCCGAGAGCGTTGAGGTTCTTCTCCAGCGAATCGTGAGCAAAAGGCTCTACAATCATGCAGGTTCCGTCCGGCTTGAGGATGTCCAGGGCATGAGAAAGCGCGCCTACAGGATCTCCCATGTCATGGAGACAATCGAAGAATGCCACCAGATCGTAATCTGCCCCTGGAGATTTGCGGGCAGTGACGGTTTCGAAATAAACATTATTGCATCCATTGCTTTTTGCGGCATGCCGTGCGTGAACAATACTCGGGTGATGGAAGTCATAGCCTGAGAATTTGGAATTGGGATATGTCTCTGCCATTACCATCGTGGATGCTCCATGACCACACCCTATGTCGGCAACACGCGCACCGCTTTTCAGCTTCTCCTCCACACCGTTGAGAGCAGGAATCCACGACGAGGTCAGATGGGCGCGATAGCTGGGCTTGAAGAACTTCTCGGTTCCACAGAAAAGGCAAGCATCGTGATCTCCCCAGCTGATTCCCTCTCCGCTTCGAAACGCTTCGCTGACCTTGGGCTCATCGGCCATCACGGCCGAAAGAGAATAGAATCCGCCCGTCATGTTGACCGGACTGTCTTCGTCCGCAAAAACAGCGATCTGTTCCGGAGTCATCGTAAAGTTGTTTCGAGCAGCGTCGTATTCGACATATCCGGACGCCGCCTGAGCCGATAACCATTCGCGAACATACCGTTCGCCCGTTCCCGTCCGCTTGGCCAACTCCTCGGAAGTCAGAGGCCCATTAGCGGCGAGAGTCTTATACAGTCCCAGTTTGTCTCCTGTGATCACCAGCGAAGCACTGGCGGCTGCACCAAGGTCCTGGACCATCTTGCCCAGGAACTCATGCAGCTTAGCTTCATTCAGTTCCATATTATTCCTCCTTGGGTTTTGGCGTTTGCCAGAAACGATAATAAAAGAATAGGTAGTGCCCTAAATAGTAACATCAGATCCCCAGGAGTCCAAGTTTGAAGGGCCTGTTGCCCAAATGAGCACCAGGGCCGAGGGCGAAGCCCGAAGCTCGAAACAAGCTCAAAATTAGAAGGTCTAAGGTCAAAACGCCGTAAAGTGACTGTGTATGAATAGGTTATCGGCGACAAGCCGTTTCAGTCCTTAAATATTCAAACTTGGATATTGTTTCGAATTTCGAGCTTCGAACTTCGAACTTTCCTCCGCTTCGGTTTGAGCAACAGACCCTGAAGCCCGAGGCTCATCAGGCTATTTCCTTGGTGCCCTTGGTGTCTTGGTGGTAACTCCCCCCCCGGAGGAAGTTCACGAGGTCAAAAT
>JAUWTT010000120.1 GCA_030614585.1 Acidobacteriota bacterium | reverse complement strand
GGTGGCGCCGGGGGTTACAGCTAACAGAATCGATTTAGTCAACCCGGAACAAGTAGGAGACGATGGAATCAAGAATAGTGGAGCAACTCGTCGTGTTTTCTGTGGCACTAATCACTTTCTCTCAACCAGCCAATCGACGATGTGGGCGCCCACCTGTTCAGGCTCCGACGTCCCCGGTTCAATAGTCAGGTCGGCCGGTGAACCATAGGCATCAACCACCTGCCGGAATCGGTTGATGTCTGAATTGGAGGCAGGGAAGTTGCGCCCGGTCACGGGTGCTACGAGAAGAAGAGGGGTTGGATTCACCGATGATGCAATATCACTGATATCGGCGACCTCCAGTAGTCGCGGCACGAGGATGTCGAAGGGCGCGTATATGAAGTTGTCCTCCAGCAGGGAGAGATAACTGATCAGTGCACCTCGGGCGGCTACTGCATGAACCTCCGGATGGTAAAACGCGAGTAAGAGAGCCAGGTGGGCACCGAGCGGACTGGACAAGTGCTGAATCTGGGGCGAAACAGGCTTCCCTTGCAGCTCGTCAACCCAAATTGAGTCTCGGTTGACCGGAGCGAATGATTCTCCCCAGAGTGAGATTCGCTTATCGTCGATACCGGGCCTGTGCTTCAGGTACTCGAGGACCGTTCGGGCATCCTTGAGGCGGGAGCCGAGCAAGGTTCCGCCCATCTCGATCGAGGAGAGCGCCGGTTCGTCGCTTCGATTGTACTGGTCAGGTTCAGTCTCTCCGGTACCCCGACAGTCCGGGATGCACACGGCAAAGCCTTGTTCAAGGAGCCGTAAAATCTCGGAAGTGCGCTGCTGGAGAAACCTCGATTTTCCACCTTCCGCCAGGGCTAAAACCACAGGCAGGTCGTCTCCGGTCGAAGCCCTCGGCGTCAAGAGGAAGAGGGGCACGAGGATGCCCGGTTCGGTTTCAATGATTATCGCTTCCAACTCGGCGCTGGAGAGGGCCTTCTTCCAAAGGTCGGTTACCCTCGGCTCAGGCTCGGGTTCGATGTCACCCAAGATTCGAGTAAGTTGCATCCCAAGTGCCCGGCGCCTCTCTTCGGGGCTGGACGTCTGCCGCTTGCGGCGAGCATCTGTCAGAAGTTCCCTCCCCATCTCGGCAGCGATCTGATGGAGGGCTTTCCTGTCCAGCCTCGTGGAGACGGAGGGTGGAATGCTGAGAATGGCGCTGTCGGGGGGACGCCGCAGCGATTCCTGGTACTTGATCAAGGGGTAATCCGCGCTATGGCGGACGTCACCCAATCCGGAGTCTTTTGGGAGGTTTCGGTCGGCCTCCAAAGGTAAAGGAATATCGAACCAAGTCTCGAGTATCGGGTACAGAGATCTCCTTTGCAGTGTACCGAGCATATAGCAGTCGCCGGCCGGAACGAATTCGGTGGCACCCGCTCGAAGCAACCCTTCACCCTGGGCAACGGCTAAGTTCTGTTCCGCTCCGTAAAGACGATAGATCCGCTGGTAACGGGGCCAGGCCGGTACCCATACCGAGGGATAACCCGGACCTTCTTCACCTTCGTACCAGAATTCATGGGCATAGACGAGTTTTCTGGGTGCGAAAGCGTTGACGATGAACCAGGGCGTGATCTTATGGTTGATCATGTTTCGGATTCCCCACCCGTACCTGTAGACCCGCCCCAAGTTGTAGATGATCTCTGCATCGATACGCTCATCAAACAGGCCGGCAGGCGCGGCACGGCGACCGCCTCCCCAAGTGACGCTTCCCAGCAGCAGGATTCTATCTGGATCGATGTATCCCAGTTCTTCAAACAGGTCGACCGTTCGCATGATGTCGTACACGATCCATCCCTGGAGGCTTTGGCCCACCAGTTCAAGTTGCAGGGAAAGAAGGTATTCAGACTCATAGGCCTGCCGGTACAGCGGAGAAGTTTCCAGCCTTTCGCCGTAGCCGATATGTTCCATAACGAGAACCGCTACACCGGTTCTTGCCCAGATCATGCCGGTGTCCTTCATCTCGCCGTGTTTTTTAGGGTAGTGATGGGCCGGCAGGACGATCATTCCCGGCATCTTCTCAGGTGGATTCTCAGGGAGATAGAGGTTGGCGGCGATGTAGAAGCCGGGGCGACTGCGGTAGACGATGTTCTGAATCTGGTAGCCCTCCCCGTGGTAAGTGGAGGTGATCCGGTAGTCCAGGTTACACCGTTTTCTCGGAAACTCTCCGAGGGCTTCATGGAGGATCGAGATTCGCTTGTCTCGGAAGGTTTCCCAATCCTGCAGCGTTTTCACTTGGTCCCACTCACTGTGTTCCTCCATGGCAAGCGTTTTGGTCTGCTTGTCAATCTGCCGCTGAACCATGTGGGTAACGTCATAGTACTTGCGCTGCACACGAGACAGTGCATCGGGATCCAGATTCGCCAATTCGGCTCTTGCGGTGTTTATGGCGCCGGCCCTGAAGGCCGGTTCGGGACTCGGAATCTCCAAGGGGGACCGGTCGCTCAAAATCAGGCTCCGGTACCGTGCCGGAGCGTTCAGGAAGGGACTCCCAATGACGGGAAGGGTACTGGTCTCAGCGGGTTCACCGGGCCGCTCCCGGCGGACCCGTCCGATGAGTACTTTCCACTTTTTCGGTACGCCGCTCTCTCCCAACGCGTTGGCGATCTCTTCCAGCGGAAGGTTCAGCTTGACCATCCAGCAGTCCTTTTCCTTGATGAAACGCCCGTCGATCTTCGCGTCGATAGACCCGGTGCTGCTCGTGTAGGCTCGGGGACCCCTACTCAGAGCGTCGAAGATTGCTCCCACGGGGTTGGCGAGAATCTGTACTGAGGCTGATCCGGTAAGTGCCAGGTGAACGACGACGTGGTCGTCGCTCCCGACGTTTGCATCACGCGTGTCTGCATTCACATCCAGACGACCATCTTCCACGTTGCGGAAAAAAACCTGCAGTATTCTCCCGTCGTGCACCCATTTCACTTCCGTCGGATACCGGGCAGGTCGTGGGTGAGACTCATTTCGGGGGAGTTCGAACCCGGGGATATCGTCCCAGAGCGAGCCGCTCCATGAGATGTCAAGAGGGGGGACCTTCTGCACCCTTGCCACTTCCAGTGGAGGGCCTGCGTTCCCAACCTGGGGAGGGGCGTAAACCGCCGCTTTCGTTTCGCCGGCCCTTGCGTTATCCGCGTAATCTCCAATAGGGAATACGTACTCAGAGGTTTGCCAGCGGAATTCCGGCGCTAAGGGCCTGGCGCATCGAATCCTTACGACAGAAAAGTGAATGTCGCGGGGTATGCCCGACAGACCCAACTCCCGCAAGGGAACCCCGATTTCAACACTCCAGCCTTCAGGGGAAATCGTTGCAGCCCCCTGTATCTCACTCTGAGAGACAGGGAGGCCGTCACGCTCCACGCGAATTGCGCCCCAAGCGTTCAGGGTGATTTCAAGCAGCGACGAGACCTTAGAACTAGATGTTTCACGGATTTGGAACCGAATCCGATCCTCAACTGCCGGTGATGTCAAAGCATACTTTTCCCATGTCGGATTGTATCCGATCGACCGGGCTTGGACCTTGCCTCCGGGCTCCGGGAGAAAGGAGCCCAGACACAGTTGAGAACGTCTCATCAGGACCCGAACCGTTCCTCCAAGATCTTCCGGAACCCCCTCGAGAGAGGGTGTGAACTCGAGCTGCTCCGCCTCCAGCCAAAGCACGTCACTGAGTTTGCCGTCAATAATCCAGTCGGCACTTGTCTCGGGGATTCGTAGTGACCGTGATACCGGGTTCTGACTCCCGGCAGCCAAGGGAGACAAAGTCGATAGAGAGACTCCAATGATCCATGTGATCACCGCTGAGACTATCCTTCGTTGACAATATCCATTCATGATTGGCCTCCTGCATCGTCTGCGTTGCCTCGAACTGACGCTTGTCCCACTCCCGACAAACGCCCCTGTATTTATAGACGGGTGTTCTCAGCTAAGCAAGAAGCTTGCTTTTTGGGTCCCGTTCGGAATGACCCGAACGGCAATCTCTTCGCTACATTTCCCCTTCTTACCCTTGCCCCAAATGGGATTCGTGTCCCAAATCTCCAGAAACGATCAAAGCCGGAGCGACAAGATGGGCTTCGTGTTGAACATGGTGGTGTAAAGGGTTTCTGCTATAATTCCTCTGTCTGGGAGGCTGTGCTGCGGAACAGCCGTGTCACCCTCGATGATCTTCGTGGAGTTTTCCATGGCCGGCAAATACGACCGGCAGATATTGCGGAAAACAAAATCTTGACTGAGGGGTAAAGCAATGTCGAAATCTATGGTCTTAACCCTGGTTTCAGTCTTTGTCTTGGCGGGCCTGGGCGCCTGTGGAATTCAGAAGGAGACTGAAAACGGGGCTTTTCAGGCATGGGTAGCCGATCCTCACCATCGGGTCTATTACGGGAGTTTCGGGAGAGATCTGCAGGCGAGAGAGATTAGAACGGAAGCGGCCCGGAATGAACAGGTCATGGTCCAGTTGGCCGTGAAAAGCTCTCTTCGGATGCAGGGGCTGTCGGTGAAGGTAACGGATCTGGAAGGAGGTGGAGATCGAATAGCCGGGGAGTCCATTCGAGTTCGCTATCCCGATTTTCTTCCGGTCGATGAGAACGGCCAGTGGACACCGGATCCACTGCGACCAGCCTCTCGTTTCGATCTGGAAATCAACCAGGCACAGCCGATCTGGCTGGATTTCCGGGTGCCCTTGGATATCGGCGCGGGTCTTTATGAAGGATCCTTGATGGTGACCCGGGGCGGAGACTTATTGGCCGAATTTCATCTAGTGGTGGAGGTGTTGGATTTTACGCTTCCGCCGATTCATGAGGACCACTTTTACTTCAACATTCTCATGGATCTGGGTTCTATTGCTCGTCAGCATAAGGTGGAACGCTGGTCGGAGGAACACTGGGAGCTCATTGAGAAGTATGTGGAGAACTGGGCCCAACACAGCCAGGATGCCGTTACTGTGTTCCTGGTTGAGGATCCCTGGGAAGGCGACACGGGATTTCCGGTGGCAGGTGTGGTGATCTGGAAACTACCGGGTTCCTGGGATGCGTTGGGCGACCCACGGTTTGAGCTTGACTACAGTCACTTTGACCGCTTTGTACAGATGTGTCTGGATGCAGGAATTGACAAGAATATCCAGTGTTGGTCGCCGGTGATGATGCCTCACCGGGATTACAGTGTCATCACGTACGAGGATATGGAAAGCGGTGAGGTACGGAAACTCCGGATCGAAGCGGGAAGCTCCGAGTATGAACGAGTGAGGAGCCAGTTTGCCAAGAGCTTTGAAGATCATCTTCGCAGGAAGGGCTGGCTTGAACTGACTACGGTGGGACTGGATGAAATCAGTACCGAAAACCTGGATAAGATCGTTCCTGTCTTTCGAAGGATTGCGCCGGACCTGCAGTTGATGGTCAGCGGCGGAGACGAGGACGGAAAGTATAGCGACCTGTCCTCGGAGATGGCTTTTTACTACGGGTACATTGATTCCGATGTGCCTTTTCCGGATATCTCAAAGCGGCGCAGTGAGGGGAAGAGAACGCTTCTCTATACGGCGGTTAGACCTCTCTATCCCAACACCTTTCTTTTTTCAGAACCGCTGGAGAGTCGGATGCTGCCATGGCTGGTATGGAAGTATGATTTCGACGGATACATCCGCTGGGCCTGGAATTTCTGGGTAGATGGATTCTGGGAACAACCGCTCCACAAGTGGCGTTCCGGCGACATGTTCTTTGTGTATCCCGGAGAGGACGGACCACTGGACAGTATCCGCACGGAGATGTTTCTGAAAGGCGCGCAAGATTACGAATGTCTGTGGTTGATTCGAGAGAAGCTGGAACGTTTGCGTGAAGAAGGCCGTTCGGACGAAGTCAAGAAAATCGAGGTGCAAGTCACCAAGGCCATAGAACTGGCGACCCAGCAGGTCGATCCTGTGCAGCCCTATCGACCTCGAGTATCCGACCTTGCCGAGGCCCGGAGAATTCTCAACAGGATCCTAGTTGACTGATTTCAACTCGCCACCGAGCGGACCTTCGCCTCACCGATCAAACCGGCATTCCCTTGTCCGATATCTTATATTTGCCGATCGACAGACAGGGTAAGTTGATTTCCGTCACCTGGGGACGGAGAGCCATTGTTCGATCAGGGTCGATGGAGACTCGAAAGTCTCGAGCTGATGAATTCCGAGCATCTTCTCCGCCCCCTGCAATCGGTAAGAATCCCGAACAACCTTGAAGTCGGTTTCCCGGAGCAACCGGCCGGCTGGCCGGGACAACTGATCTCGAGGGGTGACGACCAGCAGCGGACGGGGGGCAAGAGAGGCTTCCAGATCAGGCAGGTCGTAGGCGGTCAGAGCGTTTGCTATCACCTCGGCAGGTGAGACGGTGTAGAAGCGATTCATAACAAAGGCCCGAAAGGAGACTAGAGGCTCTAGAAGAGCGACTCTCTTGATACGCGGATCAAAAGCGGCTGCATGAATCAGCGCCGAGCACATCTCGCCCTTGGCGATAGCGAAAATCTGTTCCTGGTTGATGTCAGCTCGAGATTCCAGATACTGCACACAGCGGACGATCTCTGCAGCTCGTATGCCGACTACACTTCGACCGATCTGCATTGCTAGGAACGTGACGGCGTTGTTCACAGACCCGAGCTCTCCGCTGCCCGATAAGTCGGGGGCCAGGACCGCAAAACCACGCCGGACCAGATTCTCCATTTCTCCGCCCGGCTCGGCCACCGTTGCCTTTCCGTCCGGATGTAAGTAGATGATTGCCGGGGGCTTGGAGACGTCGTTGGGCTTGAGGAAAAGGAACGGGAGGACGGCCTCATCCTCTCCGGAAATGGCGTACCTTTCTATGGAATAGCCAGTTCGCCGATAGTTGCCGCTATAAACGACTTCCGAACGGGATTGGGGGGGCAGGTACCCGGAGATCTCCTGAGCTCTTTTCTTCACTCGATTTAAGTGCGTGGACAAGGTTCGTCGAGAACGATTGAGGTCTGCGATGAGTTTCTCGGAGTGGACACGGTTGATGGAATAGACCGTTTCTCCACCCAGTGAGTCGCTGACTTGTCCGGTCACGGTGACTCTGAGTTCATCCCTGCCGAGAGGCTGGACTCTCATTTCACTCGGATCACCCGGCCGGTTCAAGTGCTCTTGAAAGAAGGAATAGATGGCTTCACGGTTCTTTTGTGTATAACCATGGACGTAGTCGTCTTCGACAATTGTGAGGTTCTCTTCCGCACCGAAAGCACGATATGCTCTCTTGGCCTCGGCAACTGTTTCCCGGGCGCCCTGAATGCTGAAGAAATCCCTGGTCGTCGCAACGACCAGGGTCGGCTTCGGTGCTCGGACCTCCAGAAAGTCCGCGTGGTCGATCCCATGGGCAAGGCCACCGTTGATATTTTGTTCCGCATCCTGAGGACCAATGGATTCGAAGAGCCGTCTTAACCCGCAAATATAGTTGGCTGGAGCAGAGGCGAGAACGCGGTCGTCGAGAGCGGCAATGTAGCTGGTCTGAGTTCCACCTCCCGAAATCCCGGTCACACCGATTCTGTTTGGATCTACTTCCGGACGAGACACTAGGTAGTCGATGGCTCGGATACCATCCCAGGTGAAGTAGCGGGCTGCCGAGCTTCCGGTGACGAAGCACTGTTTGCCGAAATAAGAATGCTCCGTAGTCGGCCCGCCGACCACGGAACGTCCCTGGTCTGAATCGTAATATTGCAGCCTCTCTCCCTGACCAATAGGGTCTATTGCAAAGACGATAAAACCTTTGAGAACAAGGTTGAGAATGAGCCGCTGATAACTCGGAGAACGGAACGCGATGCCCGTGTGGCCGATCACGTTGAGGATCGCCGGCGTCTTTCCCGACAAGTCGGCAGGGATAAAAAGACAGCCGGTAACATAGAACTCCGGGAGGGATTCGAAGATGATTTTCTCAACGCGAAACCGGCTTTTTATTACAGTGCCAACAACCTTCGCATTGAGGGGACTCTTATCGGGAAATGGACCGATAACCTGATGGAGGATATGCCTTACCTGGGCTTGACGGAGCCGCCATTCCTCGGCGCTTCTCAAGGATCGAATCTCTTCCTCCCGGCCCGCCACCTGCCGAAGGGCTAATGTGTTCAAATGATGCTGCAGGAGATTGGATGAATCCGACCAACGCACCCATTTTGCCAGGATTGAGAGGTCTTCTTCCTGACCTGAGACAATACTCGTCACGAGCGGGCAGAGGAGAACAAGAAGTACAAACGATCCAAGTCGGAAGTGGTTCAAGTTCCTTTGTCTTCCACTCCCAGTATTCAGCGACAAGTTTCGAGTTTGAGATTCCCACCGAGCTTCAGTTTTCGGTGAGTTTCCGTGGGTGGAGTTCCTGTTTCCCGTTCCTCGTTTCATAGCGTTGAGACTCCTCGATTCGCGGATGTTAAGCATCTCCCATGGTCCGGCCGGAGGCTTCCAACACAAAGTCAGTGCTCGCAACAGCCGTCTTACTGCCGACCCGGTCTTCCACCTCAACCTCGAGGCGAGACTCGAAGCTTTGAGAGCTAATCATATTTCTTGGATACATTGCGTTATAGACTTCTTGAGTTAGAACTGTTCTTTTCAACGCGCCTTCTAAGGAAGTCGGTCCTTCAGGCTCGGATCCAGTTCCAGGGCTTTGCGGTATTCCTCTTCGCCTCGTGCACGCTGGCCCAGCAACATGTAAGCGTTGGCCAGATAAAGACGTGCCAACCCGTTGTCGGGCTCCAGAGCGATTGTCTTTTCAAGAGCACCCGCCGCCTCCCGCGGCCGACGCTCCTTCGTGTAAAGGTAACCAAGCATCTGATAAGCCGCCGCATCGTCCTGTATCTCCACCGCCTTGGAGAAAGCTTCCACGGCACGCGCGGTTTGACCCTGATCGGAGTAGATCAAGCCCAGATAATTGAAAGCCTGGAAGGACTTTGCATCTCTTTGAACTACTTGTTCAAAGAGAGCCTTGGCTTGATCGAGCTCTCCCAGCTGGAAATGCGTCTGGGCCAGGTAGATCTTGGGATAGAGTCGGGAGGGGTCCGCCTTGACTACACCGCTCAAAGCAGCTTGTGCGGCTCGGAATCGACCCGTCTGGAGATAGCACTGACCGATCATTGAATCGACGGAGATGATGTGGGGATCACGGTCCTTCATGTCCTTCAAGAGCGTAAGAGCCT
>JAUWTT010000435.1 GCA_030614585.1 Acidobacteriota bacterium | reverse complement strand
GAAGTATCGACAAGGTTTACGTCAAATCTCACGACGAAGGGAATCGGTCCTTAATCCTCCTTCGCTCTGCGTGCTATGGAGGAAAGGTCTGGCATCCGGCTTCTTTGCCTGTCCGTTCCCCTGAGATAGAATGATCGACGCCCAACTCTAGTACAGATCTATGCTTGTATACACTGACAGCATCGGTTACGGGAGAGGCTACTTGCCTGGGGAGTCGCGATGGCACCCTGTCTCTAGGAACGAACTGGATGGACCGATCAGGGAGTTGGCCGAAAGGCTCTTTTCGGGTGAGATTCTTCACTGCGCAGAGATAGCAGCTCTCGCTCCGTGGCGCTATCTGCTTCTCGTCGAACGTGCAGAAGAGTCACAGTTCGACGTACTAACCGATCTTTCTTCGAGTGCTCCTGAGCTTCCGAGCGGCATCCTCTGCTGTGCCGGTTCAGGTGAGAATTTTCATGGTTTTAGAAGCCGGCCCTGGGTCGCAGTTCCAGGGAATCTCCACCTGTCGGCCTTCTTGAGACCTGGCCGGGAGATCGAAGGAAGCGGCGTCGCGTTCATTGTTCTGGCGGTCGTTTCCGTGTTGGAAACTCTGGATTCACTCGGAATACTTGCCGGAAAGCCGATGGTGAAGTGGGTGAATGACATTCTGATCGGAGGTTCGAAGCTGGGGGGAGTGCTGGCCCACGTTCAAACCCAGGCGAAGACAGTCACCTCTGCAGTGTTAGGGATCGGGCTTAACCTGGAGACTCAGCCTTCGGTCTCTCTAACGCCGTTTGTGCCTAAGGTGGCCGCGCTCTCAGACTTCGTGGAAGACTCGAAGCTCTGCAGCCCTCACAGGGTTCTTGATGCGCTCGTCCACTGTCTGGCGCAGAACTACGAAAAGTTGGCGACGCACGGCGTCTCGGAGTTACTCGACACTTACCGGAGGCGATCGCTTGTAATTGGGGAAGTTGTCACCATCTTTGAGGATTCAATTGAGAATAGGCCGAGAGAAATTGCGCGAGGAAGGGTAGAATCGATAGGCAGAGGGCTTGAATTGTTCTTAGAAGGCGTCGAAGCGCCTGTCTTCAAGGGGCGGCTGGTCCTGTGATGACAAAGGTGCCGGCTGGTGGACCTCGCAGACCAGAAACTTGGGAGTTGTGGCGGGGAGGCCAGTGCTTTAGGATGGACTTGCAAGGGTAATCGACTCTGGAGTAAATGATGCCATCACCCGATATGCTGACCGTCTGCAGCGTAGCTTTTGCGGCCACTTTCATTCTTCTCACTGTATTAGCCGTGATGATGCGGTTGCTCATTATCCTGTTCCCAGCGAGAAAGGAAGAGTTTGACCCAGCGACTTTGGCGGCATTAGCTGTGGCAGTTGAATCCACATATCCCGGCAGGAAAATAGTAAGAATCGAGAGAGAACCATGATCTTCACTAAAACACCCAAGACGATCCGAGTAATGTTTACTCCATTCCGAGATGGACTTCAGAGTTCGTTTGGCGGCAAGGTACGACTTGCGGATTTCCTCCCGGCAATGGAAGCCTCTGTAGGTGCGGGCATTCGGCATTTTGAGTTCGGTGGCGGTGCTCGTTTCCAAGCCCCTCTCTTCTACCTCGGAGAGAATCCTTTTACGACGATGGAGAAGATCCGTGCGGCCGTCGGTTCAGAGATTGATCTCCAGATCCTGACCCGCTCTGTCTCGGGAGTCACCCTGACGACTCAGTCAATCGAGGCTTTGGCTCTCCAGGCGAAGTTGATGGAGAGTTCTGGGACAACCTGGGATCGGAACTTCGACTATATGAACGATGTCCGCAATCTGATCAACACCGGCAGGCCGATCGTCGAGGCCGGGATGCATCATCAGGTGTGCATTGCGTTGATGGGTCTGCCTTTTGCTTCCAGGGAGGTCCATACTGCGGAGTTCTACATTGGTCTCGGTCAAAAGCTGTTGGACAGCGATGTTCAAATAGACAGCATCTGCCTCAAAGACGCCAGCGGCACCTGCGACCCCAGGACGATTTACGAGACTGCTGTGGGCCTCAAGCGGCAGATGCCGACTGAGATGCCTCTCTGGCTGCACACTCACGACACGGCGAGCATGGCCGTGGCTTGCTATATGGCGGGCATCCAGGGAGGGGTGGACGGTATCGATTTGTCGGTTCGGCCGATGGCCAGCGGGACTGTTCAGCCGGACGTGCGGTCGATGGCTCACGCACTGAAAGGGACTGGTTATTCGTTGGACATTGACGAGACCAGGATGCCCGAGATCGAAGACCTCTTGAATGAGGGGATGAAAGATTACAGCTTCAATCCCACGACTACAACGGCAGACGCACGGGTCGTTGGTTTCCCCATGCCGGGTGGCGCTATCGGTCCCAATGTCCACATGATGGCCAAGGCCGGCATTCTTAACAAGTACGGCGATGTCCTTGAAGAGTTTCCGGTAGTTGTGAAGGCTGGTGGAGCTTGGACAAGCGTGACACCGGGTAGCCAGCAGTACTGGCTTCAGGCATTCAACAATGTGATGTTTGGGCGTTGGGAGAAGATGGACGCCGGTTACGGCCGGTCTGTTCTTGGGTATTTCGGGAAGACCCCTCTTCCCTCGGACCCTGAAGTCATCAAGATTGCCTCGGATCAACTGGGGCTTGAGGTGTTTGACGGGTATCCGTTGGAAGTTGCTCCGAAGAACATCGAACCAGCGAAGAAGGCGCTCGAGGAGTACAACCTTCCCGAAACGGATCAGAACGTGTTTCTTGTCCTCTCCGCGATGGTGCCCGGAAAGAAACTCGAATTGAACGAAGGCATTCGGCTGCTGACTGGGAAAGGGAAAATCGATATTCCGCTTAAGGCGAAAGCAGTGGAAGAGACGAAGGCTGAACTTGCTCCGGCAGTAAGCTCGATCGCGGCTACTCCATCTGGTCCGGTTACGACCCGGTGTACGGTGGAAGAGAATGGCGTAGTTCGGACCTTCGTGGTTACGCTCGAGCCGGTCGGTGAGGAGAAGGAGACACAGAGTTCAAGCGAGGTGAAGCCCGCAGCCTCTGCCGGCACGCCAGTCTTCTCTGCGTTCTCCGGGATGGTTGAAGTGGTCGATATTTTGGTCCGAGTAGGGGACAAAGTGGGCAAGGGGCAAGTAGTTGCAGCCGTCGAGGCCATGAAGGCTACTCACGACATCAAGGCGCCCTGTCCGGGAGTCGTATCTTCTATCAACGCTTCAATTGGCGAAGAGATTGATGCATCTAAGCCAATCATGGTGATCTCGTAATCAGGACTACGGAATGGATGTCTACCTGAAGCTTTTCCACGAATCCGGAATTGCGAATATCGGCTGGGGAAACCTGGTTATGTTCGTCATTTCCGGGATCCTCATTTATCTCGCCATAGAGAAGAAGTATGAACCACTCCTCCTGATCCCAATCGGTTTCGGCATACTGCTTGCAAATCTACCCCTCGCACAGATGGGTGCTCACGAAAAAGGGATCATCGGTCTTATCTACGAAGCCGGCATCAAGACCGAGCTCCTGCCTCCAATCATATTCCTCGGAGTTGGCGTGCTAACTGATTTTCGGCCTCTCTTGGGACGGCCGGTGACATTTCTGCTCGGAGCGGCCGCTCAGCTGGGAATCTTCGTGGCTGCGCTGGGAGCTGCCTACATATTTGGCTTCTCTCTCCGGGAAGCCGCCAGCATTGGAATCATTGGAGGTGCAGACGGACCTACATCGATTTTTCTTTCCAGCCAACTGGCACCCCACCTTTTGGGCCCCATTGCCTTAGCTGCATATAGCTACATGGCCCTGGTCCCGGTAATCCAGCCTCCGATCCTTCGTTTGTTAACGACTCGCAAAGAGAGATGGATTCCGGTTTCAGATGCAATCCCGGTTTCGAGGACTGCTGTAATCCTTTTCCCAATCTGTACCGGACTTTTGGCCTCACTGGCTGTTCCCTCGAGCGCGCCACTCGTCGGTATGCTGATGTTTGGCAACCTGATCCGGGAGAGCGGAGTAACGGAGCGTCTGCGGAAGACAGCGGGAGGAGCGCTGATCGATACTGTCACGATCTTTCTCGGTGTTACCGTGGGTGCCACCATGGAGGCCAGTCGCTTCCTGGATACTCGGACCCTGGCGGTTTTGGCTCTTGGTATTGTCGCCTTCTCGTTCAGTACGGCCGGCGGTATTCTCTTTGCCAAGGGCCTGAATCTGGTCCTTCCGAAGTCGAACAAAATAAACCCGTGTATCGGTGCGGCCGGTGTCTCGGCTGTCCCCATGGCAGCACGAGTCGTGCAGAAGTTCGTTTCGGATGAGACGGATGGCGAGGTGAATCCGTTGATGGCGGCCATGGGACCTAATGTCGCTGGTGTCATTGGTTCGGCTATGGCTGCAGGTGCGT
>JAUWTT010000378.1 GCA_030614585.1 Acidobacteriota bacterium | reverse complement strand
TCTCAGCCGCGTCCCCAATGAGTCCCACTTGATCCCGCAGCCATTGGACTGCGGAGCCTGTTACCGCAACTGATCCCTCGAGGGCGTACACGGGTTTGTCCGTTCCAAAAGCGTAGCAGACAGTGGTAAGTAAACCTGCCTCTGAGGGAACTGGTGTTTCTGCTGTGTTGAGAAGCATGAAGTTGCCGGTGCCGTAAGTATTCTTAACCTGGCCGGGCTTGAAGCAGGCTTGTCCCACCGTTGCGGCCTGCTGATCGCCCAGAACTCCATAAACCGGGATCCTCCCTGCAAACGGGCCCGCCGGATCGGTATCTCCGAATAAACCCGAAGATGGGCGGATCTCCGGGAGCATGTCTCGGGGAATCGCGAACAGCGCCAGTAGCTCTTCGTCCCAGTCGAGTGTCGCAAGGTTCATCAACATCGTACGGCTTGCATTTGTTACGTCAGTCGCGAAGACTCCACCTTCGGAGCCTCCTGTCAGATTCCAAATGATCCATGAATCGATGGTCCCGAAGACAGCTTCTCCACGGGCGGCCGCAACCTGTAAATCGGGTACGTTATCCAGCAACCAGCGCATCTTCACAGCTGAAAAATAGGTGGCTACAGGGAGACCGGTCTTGCGGCGTATTAGCGAACCCTCTCCCCCAGCTTCGAGCTTGGCGACCAGTTCCGCCGTGCGAGTATCCTGCCAGACGATAGCGTTGAACCAGGGCTGTCCGGTTTTGGGGTTCCACACCATAGTTGTTTCACGCTGGTTGGTGATGCCAAGGGAGTCCAGGTCAGCCGCTTGCAGACCTGCCTTCTTCATAGCCCCTTCAACGACCGAACAGGTGTTCCGCCAGATCTCGACCGCATCGTGTTCGACCCAGCCTGGTTGCGGCAGGATTTGTTCATGTTCGGTTTGACAGCTCGAAACCATGCTTCCCGCGTGGTCGAAGACCACAAATCGCGAGCTCGTGGTTCCCTGGTCTATGGCTCCTACGTAGTTTCCCATTTCCCTTCACTCCTAAAACCCAAGTGCATAGTAAAAAAGAGCTCCCAGAACTCCCCCCACAATCGGACCGGCAATAGGGACCCATGCATAACTCCAGTCAGAATCGCCTTTACCGGCGATCGGGAGCAGGGCATGAGCCAGACGGGGGCCCAGGTCACGAGCGGGATTGATGGCATAGCCCGTGGGTCCTCCCAGGGAGAGGCCGATTCCCCAAACGAGGGCACCGGCGAGGAAAGGCTGAATCCCGCCGCTAAACACGACCGCTAGGTCCAAGTCTTGAGGGGTCTTCAGCGCCAGAGCATTGTCACCGATTGCCAGTAGCCCATAGAGAAGGACTGCGGTTCCTAAGACCTCGGTAAGGAAATTGGCCGGTCTATTTCGGATTGCGGGTATCGTCGAAAAAACCCCGAGTTTGGCAGCTGGATCCTCTGTGACTTCCCAGTGTGGGAGATAAACAAGCCAGACGATCACGGCGCCCGCGAATGCACCCAACACCTGTGCGATCACATACCCTGGCACCTGTTCCCAGCGAAAGGCCCCAATCGAAGCTAGTCCAACCGTCACAGCCGGATTGATGTGTGCTCCACTGATTCGCCCTACGCAGTAGACTGCCATTGCCACGCCGAGACCCCACCCAGTCGCGATCACGATCCAGCCGGAGGATTCTCCCTTGCTTCTCTTGAGACAGACGTTGGCTACCACCCCATCTCCAAGGATGATCAACAGCATAGTGCCCACGAATTCGGCGAGATAGATTTCCATGTTCATTCCTCCAATATGACCGAGAGCAGGGTCAATGGTGGTCGGCGTTATGAAACCATGGAATGGCCAGTCAGCACAATCTCTTCCGGGCCTGCACATTCCCAGAATCTGATGAATAAGTCTAGGATTCACCACCAAGTCACCAAGAGCACTAGGAAATGACAAACAAATGACAAATGACAAGTGACAATCTACCGGCATCCGGCATCCCCCTTCGCTTTTCGAGCTACGGAGGGCAGGCCGATTACGAGACACTCACTACTCACTACTTACTACTTACCCGATCACCCTCCTTCGCTCTTCGAGCTATGGAGGGCAGGCCGATTACTGATTACCGATTACCGATCACCGGTTCCCAGCCCCCTGGCCCTTACCCGTGAGCGGAGTTATCATGATTCCTAATTTGAGACATTGAATAGCTGGGAGGAGTGCCATGAAACCAGGAGAAGGAATAGGCCGGAGACGTTTCATTCAGCTGGGTGCCGTTTCAACGGGTTTGGCTACCGGGCGGGTTTCAGGAGTTTCGCGAAACGAGAACCCTGAGATGAGGTACCGTCAGCTGGGCAAGACAAGCTTGAAGGTTTCGGAGGTTGCCTTTGGCACTTACGGGTTCGATAACCCTGAACTACTCAGGGCAGGACTCGATGCCGGGATCAATCTGATCTGTACCTGTGCCGAGTATCAGGACGGCAAGGCGGAGAACGCGATTGGACGAGTGCTCAAGGACTTGGGCGGGCGACGGGATAATCTTGTAGTTTTTACCGGTGCTTCAGTTCGTAAAGGCCGAAAGAAGGAAGAGATCTTACGGACCCTGGATGAGAGTCTGAAAAGACTGCAAACGGATCATGTGGAAATCTTCAGAACGCACAACGTGGATTCTCCCGACCAGTTGGGAGTGGAGGAACTGTTCGAGGCGTTTGAAGAGGCAAAGCAGGCCGGCAAGGTCTCGCACCTGGGACTCTCGGGACATGGACGCAAGCTGACGGACTGTCTCGACACTGCGATTTCCGACGGGAGGTTCGAAGTCATTATGTGCAGATATGACTTCGTCTCCTATAAGGACCGGCAGCAAAAAGCCTTCAAACTGGGCGCAGCACAGGGTATCGGGAACATAGCATTCAAGGTTACGGCTGGTGAACGGCAGAAGGAGATCAAAGATCTTGAAGCTGGAGGCCTTTCATTTACTCAGGCAACAGTGAAATGGGCGCTTTCGAATCCCGATGTTTCAAGTGTCGCCGCGGGGATTACTAACTTCGATCAGATTAAGGAGTATTGCGGTGCTGTGGGCCAGGAGCTTGAAGATGCAGAACTCCGTATGCTCGAGCATTACCGCGAGGTGATGTATGCCCAGTATTGTCGCAACTGTGGTGTTTGCGAACCGGAGTGCCCTCACAACGTTGCGGTCGCTGACGTTATGAGATATGCGATGTACTTCAAGTACTATGGGAGAGAGAAAGACTCCATGGGACTGTACGCTTCTCTGCCCAATGGCTGTGATGCTGCCTCCTGCTTTTCCTGCGAAGAGAACTGCAGAGGTGTATGTCCTTATGGACGTCAGATTCGGGCTGGGCTGCTGGAAGCGCATGAGATGTTGACATGAGCTTGCGATGGCTGATCGCGGGATCTTTCTGGTTGATCCTGGCGCTGGACACGGTTGGGCAAGACGCAGACAGAGCTTTTGAGCTTGCCGATTTGGTTCCCGATGCGGACCGCTCGGGATGGGAAATGGCCGAAGAAAGCGCCGAGTATTTCCCTGAGTCGCTGTATGAGTATCTGAATGGGGGTGCTCCGCAGTACTTGTCTTTCGGGTTCCAGAAGTTGATTAACACCCGGTATGTGTATCAGGGTGATGATCTGAGAAGTGTCACGCTTGACCTCTTTGAGATGCAGAGTCCCCTGGGAGCCTACGGGATATACAGTAGTGGGAGACCTAGGACAGCGTCCGTCCATGACTGGGGTGTCGAGGGATATCGCTCCGGAACCATAGCTGCAGCGTGGAACGGAAACGAGTATGTGCACGGTTCAGCGGATGAGAATGATCCTGTTTTGATCGAGCTTCTGGATCGGGTGATCGCCCATGCGGTCGGAGCCGTGCCTGGTGAGCCTCAAATGCCCTGGATGGTAAAGGTGCTCCCCTCCGCCGATCGAATTCCGTTCTCGGACCGCTACGTAGGTAAGGATCTGCTGGGCCATTCCTTTCTTCCGGGTGGCGTGCTGGCTGAGTACAATCTTGGTGAAGGAGCGGAAGGACTTCTCTTTGTTTCGGATCTGATCGCTCCCCCAAAGGCGAAAAAAGCTTTTGATCGGTTGTTCGAGTACGAGTCTGAGCGGGGAAAGGTCGTGGGGCAGTCGGCTATCGAGGGCACGAGACTGCGTTGGGTGGAAGATCCAGGGTTGGGCCAGGGAGCCTTTGCTCAATTCGATCGATTTGTGATCGGTCTCTGGGGGAGTCCGGACACCCCGGCGGTCAGGACACTGCTGACTGAGCTGATTCGGAATCTGCAAGGAGAATGAAGCTGGAGTGGTGCAGAGCCTGTGGATTCACTCCTCATTCGCCACTTGCCATTTGTCATTTATCACTTGACATTTGCCACTTGTCATTTGTCACTTGCTCTGCCAGTTTCTCACGCTTTCGAGGGGCCATAGCAGCATCAGGATGTTCAGGAGCAGGCTGTCCCGAATCCACCACAACAGAAAGACTTCTACTCCAAAAAACAGTGCTATTGAGCCCCACACCGGAAGCCAGATCGCCAGTCCAAAACCCAGGGCACACGCTGCAATGTCCGCTATCGAGTTGAAGATGCTGTCGCCGTAGTATCCAAGTGAGATGGTCGTTTCACGGTATCGCTCGATGACGATGCTCGTGTTCTCGATGATCTCCCACAGAGACTCGATTCCGATGGCGAGTACAAAGCGAAAGGACCTGCTGGTTCGTTTTCTAAGAAGGGCCCACAGAAGTGCGTAAAGGGCGATTCCGTGAAGAATATGCGTAAAAGTGTACGGGTCCAACAGGTGCTGCGAGTTGTGCATACTGGCGATCTCGCCCGACCAGAGGTTCAGCAGCCCACATTGGCACCACCAGACTCGGCCCATGCCTCTCAG
>JAUWTT010000106.1 GCA_030614585.1 Acidobacteriota bacterium | reverse complement strand
GAGGCGACTACGCCTCCAACCAGCAGAAGACTGATCCAGCCCCTCAACCCCTCAAACTCAGCAACCGTAAACCGGTTTCTCTTGATCAGCAAACTCATTGGCAAGACCGGTTCAAAGAGGACATTTCGAACCAACTGACTGCCGCGTTAACCGTTGTATGCCCGCCTTTGCTGTGGCATCTCCCTGGGCTGCTTTCGACCGCGCAGCCACCCCGCTGCCCCTTCATTCCGCCCTCGGGCGAGAATAGAACCTCCGAATCAGGGTTGCAATCTCATAGACCTTGTCATCCCCCATTCCGGGATAAGCCGGAAGACAGATGACCCGCCGGCAAACCTCCTCCGCATTCGGGAAGTCCCCTTCCTGATGGCCGAGATAACGATACGCCGGTAAAAGGTGGATCGGGGTCGGATACACTACCTTCGTTTCCACCCCATGTTCCGAGAGAAACTTCATCAGGTCTGGCCTATCCTCAACCAACGCGGCAACCAAATGAAAAGCGTGAGTATAGCCTTCCGGTATTCTCTGGAAAATCACCTCATTCAGGCTTTCCAGCTCGTCCCGATAGATTCCAGCCAACCGTTGTCGCTCCTCATTCCACCGCTGCAGAAGAGGCAGCTTCAGATTCAGGACAGCCGCCTGGAAGGTGTCCATCCTGCTGTTGAATCCCTCCCTCTGGTGGAAATAGGGACCGGTCTGGCCATGATTCCGAAGCAGTCGGATCATCGAGTCACATTCACCATCAGAAGTGGTCGCTGCTCCAGCATCTCCAAAGGCTCCAAGATTCTTCGAAGGGTAGAAGCTGAAGGCAGCCGCATCTCCAAAGCTCCCCACCTTCTTTTCTCCGATAGCAGCACCGTGAGCCTGGCAGGCATCCTCCACCACGGCCAGTCCACCCTGATCGGCCAAAGCGCCAAAGGCAATCATGTCTGCAGGGAGCCCGAAGATGTGAACGGGGACAATGGCCCGAGTTCTATGTGAGATACGACTTTGAACGGACTTCGCCGACAGGTTGAACGTGTCAAGATTCACGTCGGCAAACACCGGTACACCCGTCTGACTGATTGCTTCAGCTGTTGCAATGAAGGTGAAAGGCGAAGTTATCACCTCATCTTCCGGCTTCACTCCGCAAGCCAGAAGTCCAAGGCGCAGGGCGTCGGTTCCACTGTTGAGCGCAACACAAGTCTCAACTCCACAGAATTGAGCAAAGGACTTCTCGAACCGTTCCACTTCAGCTCCGCCGATGAATCGGTTCTGATCGGTCAAGTTTCTCAGCACGTCTAGAAGCTGAGTCTGAATCTTTCGCGTTTGATACGACAAGTCGAGAAACGGGATGGTCACTTGCAGTCCCTCACATCCAGATCCCTGTGCAGGGTATTATGTCGATAGTGGGCGCTCCAGTCCGTGTTCGGCGCTGAAGGACATTTCAAAGGCCAATGGCGGCGCAAGACAATAGTCTCCTAGGCGGTGCTTTTGGAAAACCACTCGACTGTCCGCCCCAGACCCTCCTGGAAGCTAACCTCCGGCTCGAACCCGAGGACCTCTCTGGCCAGTGCAATCTCACTCACCGAATCACGGATGTCTCCAGAGCGAGCGGGCTCATAGATCGGTTCGAAATCGGTCCCCAGGATTTCGTTGAGAGTCGAGACGAGTTCGTTCAAGGTACGCTGCTCACCAGTACCGATGTTGACGGCTAATCCCTGGGCATCCGAGCCGGCCGCCAGGATATTGGCCGCTGCTACGTTTTCCACGAAAATGAAATCACGGCTCTGCTCTCCATCTCCAAAAACGATGGGGGCCTTACCTCCCAGCATCCGGGTTATGAACTTCGGGACGACGGCAGCATAATCCGACCCGGGATCCTGCCTTGGCCCAAAGACATTGAAATACCGAAGACACAGAGACGACAAGCCAAGAACTCGAGAGAAAACTCCAGCATAGAGTTCGTCGCAGTACTTCGTCACTGCATAGGGTGAAAGAGGGTCGATCCGTAAATCTTCTTTGACGGGAAGAACCTCGGTATCACCGTAAACCGCACAACTGGAAGCGAGTACAACCTTGGAAACCCCAGTCTCTCTCGCAGCCGAAAGTACATTCAGTGTGCCATCTACATTCACGCTGTTAGACTCGCTGGGATCATCAATCGAGTGTTGAACAGAAGGGATAGCGGCAAGATGGTACACGGTTTCGCAGCCTCGAAAGGCCTCGCGCAGTGCCCCAATGTCCCGAATATCCAGTTGCCGGAACTCGAAAGCGTCTGGAAAAAGCCGGTCGAACCCGGCAAGGTTCTCGAGACGCCCGCTGAAGAGGTTGTCGACAACCCGGACCTCTCTTCCCTTGGACAGAAGACGTTTGGACAGATTGGAGCCGATGAATCCGGCACCCCCAGTTACGATATCAAATGCTGGTTCCAACTTATTCTCCTAACTTGTATATGTACTACGCGTACTACGCGGCGCCGAATTCTAGCAGAACCCACGGTTGAATGGTAACATCCGCTTACCGTGAATCTCTCCGAATCCTATCAATATAAGAACGGGCAGCTGTATTGTGAGCGCGTTGGTCTCGACCAGATCGCCCTCGAGGTCGGGACTCCCTGTTACATCTACAGCAAATCCTCAATCGAGTCGAGTTTTCGAATTCTGAGTGAGGCTTTTGCCAAAGTTGATCCACTGGTTTGCTATGCAGTCAAAGCCAACTCGAATCAATCGGTCCTCATGCTTCTCAAAGAGTTGGGCAGTTCGTTTGACATTGTTTCAGGTGGGGAGTTCTTTCGACTTGATCGTATTGGCGTTTCTCCTGATCGAATGATCTTCAGCGGTGTCGGGAAAACAGTAGACGAGCTGACCCTCGCGGTTGAACGATCGATTTTCTGCCTGGTGGTTGAATCCGTGTTTGAACTGACTCAGCTTTCTGAGATCTCTCGAAAAAAAGGGAAGCTGTGTCGGATCTCGATTCGATTCAACCCCGACATCGATGCTGGAACCCATCCCTATATTTCCACAGGATTGGCGCAGCACAAGTTCGGACTCGATATGGCCGCCGTTGAGGCCGGTCTCAAAATCATTCAAGACAACCCGTTTCTTGAATTGGTCGGGATTGGGTCCCACATCGGTTCCCAGGTCCTTGACGTCCAACCGTATATGGACGCATTCGAAAAGGTCATGCAACTTGCTGAGCACCTTCGCTCCAAAGGCCACGCCATAGAACACGTGGACCTGGGTGGAGGCTTCGGGATTTCCTATCAGAGCGAACCAGCGCCTGATTTTGATCTACTGGCATCATTCCTGGCTGAACGATGCTCCGGCTACCGAGTCCTGATGGAACCCGGGCGATTTATCGTGGGAAAGTCCGGAGTGTTTCTCACGAAAGTTCTGGGCTGCAAAACTAACCATAACAAGAGTTTCTATGTTGTTGACGGAGGCATGAACGACTTCCTGCGCCCTGCCCTCTACAACGCGTATCACAACGTTTTACCGGTTTTGAAGGGTGAAAATGCACGGATCGCCGATGTGGTCGGCCCCGTGTGCGAAAGCAGCGACTTCTTCGCAAAGGACCGGCCCCTCCCGGATCTGCTACCCGGTGAGCTACTGGCTGTAATGGACACAGGTGCTTATGGATTCGTGTCCTCATCGAATTACAACTCTCGCCCGAGAGTTGCCGAAGTGCTAGTGGACGACGACTCATTCAGAATCATTCGGAGCCGTGAAAACTGGGACGATCTGATTCGGCACGAGGAGATCGATTCTTAGCGACGTCGAACTCGGATCGCTCCAACCACCAAGGCACCAAGATCACCAAGAATCAATGGTTTAGCTTACAAACACCGTGCTAACTTTGTGCCCTTGGTGTCTTGGTGGTCCAAGATTCCCGGGTTAACGGCCGGCTATTTTCGTTACCGTCATCTTCGAGACTCTAACCGGTGAAACCGGCTGCTCTCCCAAAGTGGGGACCTGGGAGATTCCATCCACCGTGTCGATCCCCCTCGCGACAGTCCCGAACACCGTGTAGTTGCCGTCAAGAGACTCTTGCGGTTCAAGCACAATGAAGAAGGAGTCCACGGCACCGTCCGGATCATCCCCTCGAGCCATGGAGAGTATTCCTCTGACATGCGGACGGTCACTGAATTCTGCTTTCAACGGGGTCAACAACTCTGTGTACTTCTCAGGAAACGGTGTCTTTCGACTGGACATCGCCCCCCCCTGAATCACAAAGAAGGGGACGACCCGGTGAAAAATCGTTCCATCATACAAGCCAAGTTCCGCAAACTGCAGGAACCGGCGGACATGGGCAGGAGCTAATTCAGGTAAGAACGTCAATTCGATGTCGCCAAGGTTCGTAGAGATATTGACTCTGTAGTTGGCCAACTCTTCATCTGGAGTCTCAGAGAAGGGGAGCACCTCAGGCGGCGGACGGTCTCTTTCAGCAGTCGCCGTTATCTCTACACGCTCGGTGACGTGCTGCTGATCGTCGGTAGGAAGCTGAGAAATCTCTTCCACAACGTCCATTCCTCCAGCAACCCTGCCGAACACCGTGTACTTCCCGTCCAGCTGTACTTGATCCGTCACACAGATGAAGAACTGTGACCCGGCACTGTCAGGCTCTCCAGGCACAAGGACAGCGGCCACTGCGCCCCTTTTATGAGGAAGCTTCTTTGACTCAGCTTTTAACTCGAAAAGTCCGCCTTGTCCGTACTGGCCCTTTTTTTCCAGATCCCGCGTGAAAGGATCTCCGCCCTGAATAATCCCAAAACGGATCACTCGATGAAAGGTGGTGCCGACATAGAACCCTTCGCGGATTCGTTTTTGGAAGGCAGCAACGTGATTTGGCGCGGCTTTCGGATACAGGTCAAGGATGATGGTTCCGCGATCAGTTTTGAGTACCGCCTGTTTGGCAGCAAGTTCAGATTCCTCTTCGACGCTGCCTAATCCAATACCAGAGAGCAAAACCCATAAAATCAGCACCAAGCGTTTCAATCTGCGGCCTCCCTCAACTTCAGCTTCAATCCAGCTGGATCATTCTGGAACCGTACCAAAAATCGGCACCATCCGGAACCGGAAATATCCCAAAACAGCCTGCTCATACTATCCTGAGCCGCCAAGAATTGAGTTGCAGATCGCCCGGTACCCCTTAGCGGCCGTCTCTACCTGGTCCACTTCGATATATTCGTCGACAGTGTGAGCCAACGCCTCACTCGAAGGACCAAACCCAATCGTTGGCACTCCCATTTCTCCAGCACTGTACGCTGCATTCGTACAGAACTGGTAGCTGGTCAACCCGGGGTCCAACCCAACGGCTCTCAACCCTGAGACGGCCAGGCGAACAAGGTCATCGTGCTCAGAAATCTCCCACGCCGGGTACCATTTTGGCGTCTCGAAACACAGCCCAGTGTAGGTCTGGAACCGTGAAACAGCCAAGTCGATGCGGGTCTCGGGAACTCCGGCCCGTAAACAACACTCCTTCAATTCCTCATGCAAGTCCTCAAGGGATTCACCCGGCAATAAACGCCGCTCGCAGGTCACACGGCAAGCTCCTGGGACCATGGACTGTGGAGGATCAGGATCTGATCTGATACCTGTCACGCACGTAACCCCATTCCCCAGGAAACGGTGCTCCGGGAGCACAAGCCTCTCTATCTCGGCAACGACTCTCATCATTCCAAGAATCGCATTTGAACCCAACTGTGGAGAAGACGCGTGACACGACTTCCCTACCACTTCCACATTGAATTCGGCTCGCCCTCTTCCCCCGCGAGCCACGTTAAGTTCAGTAGACTCCCCGATCACCACAAAATCAGGCTGGAACTCGTCCATGACCACCTTCAACGCCGAACCTTCCGTCGATTCCTCGCCGACAGAAGCTGTCACAACCGCGCGCCCCTTGATCTTTGACCTTGCGACTCCCGCCACCCCAAAGACCATGGCAGCCAAAGCCCCTTTCATGTCTGAGCTGCCCCGACCGAAAATCCTGTCATTTGCCAATTCGCCACCGAACGGTTCCCGCTTCCAGGCCGTGGCCGGGAAGACATCCACCGTGTCCATATGCGCATCCAGTAAGATAGTCGGCCCAGACGAGCTCCCACTCATGACCCCTATGACATTCCCCGCCCTGTCGATCTCAACTCCATCGAACTGCAGAGCCCGCATCCGCTCGGCAACCAGTTCAGCCACCGCACCTTCGTTACCCAAAACGCTGGGGCGTCTGATCAACTCCTGAGTGAATGTCACAAGAGCCGATACATCCACCTGTGACTTACCCTCTCGGTGCTCTCTATTTCTCACTTGACTCACTCGTCTCCGGGCCAGGAGTTCCAGGTGAAGGCTTGTCAAAAAGGACCTTTGCGCTCCGGTAGAAGAGATAGAGGGCGGCCAGCTGAACGCAGTGGAAGAGGTCGTTATGGTTGAAGTGTTGGTGGATGTCCAGAGATGACTGTTGAATCAAGAAAGCCACCAGGGAAACCATTATCCCGCCAATAATCAACTTTCTTGAAGTGTGCGCTTTTCTCAGGTAACCGAGAAAACCTCCCGAGATCATGAAACCTGCGCTGACGCCGACCAGAAAGATCGTGACATTCCACATCGCTTTAAGGACGCCTGGCTCGAAATAGGCGGCAAATCCGTGATAGGTCCCCCCTATCGATGAGGCGACTGCCAGAAGTAGAAAGCCCGTGGCCCAAAGCCATACGGAACGTTGGCTGCGCCTTCGACACTCGCGGTACAGCGATATTGCGAAACCAAGGCAGAAAGCCGTCACCAGGTAGTCGGTAAGCATGGTCGTCGGCTCATGTATGGTCATTGATATCGGCTCCCTTGATAATACCCTCGTCCGAAAATAGAATCGTCTCAGCCATGGTAGCCTCCGGCAATCGCAAAGACCCCTAATTACGAAAGGATTGACTATGTCTCAACAAGGGCAACCCCGACGTACCTTCCTTACGACCCTCGGCTGGGCAGGCGGAGCTGCACTCTTGAGTGCTCAGCCCAGCCTCGGCCTTACAGCAGAGGTTGGAGACAAGCTGCACATAGCCTGCAACGAGTATCCCTGGACCGTGTTCTATCAGAGAGAGAACCAGAACTTCAACGCTAATCTCGAAGCAGGTCTCGAGGAAGTCGCCAGAAGTGGAGTCCAGGGATATGAAGCGTCGGCGACGTCACCGGAGCAGGTGGACCACCTCGTCTCTCTACTCAAAAAGCACAACTTGGAGATGCGCTCGCTGTATGTCAACACCGTGCTCCACGATCCGGCCAAAGCTGAGAGAAGTATTGAAACCGTCCTGGCAATCGCTCAGCGCGCGTCAAAGGCCGGTACCAAGATCATCGTCACCAACCCAAGTCCGATCAGCTGGGGTGGCCCCGAAGACAAAGACGACACTCAACTGCGCTTGCAGGGCAAGTCACTCGAGAAGCTCGGGAAGGAACTGCGAACCATGGGCCTGACTCTGGCCTACCATAACCATGACATTGAATTGCGGAAGTCCGCACGTGAATTTCACCATATGTTGGCAGGAACCAACCCCGAATATGTGAAGTTTTGTCTCGACTCTCACTGGGTGTATCGAGGTTCAGGGAATTCTTCGGTGGCTCTATTCGACGTTGTGACCCTCTACGCCCCAAGAATCGTGGAGTTGCACCTTCGACAATCCGTTGACGGAATCTGGAGCGAAACCTTTGGGGAAGGAGACATCGACTATCCTGCGCTTGTACAGAAAATTAACGAGGCCGGAGTAAAACCTCATCTGGTGCTGGAGCAGGCGGTAGAAGAAGGAACCCCCCGTTCCATGGATGCTGTCGAGTCACATCGTCGCAGTCTGGAATACGCTACCCGGGTGTTTGCACCACTGGCTTGAGGGCGGGATTTACCACCAAGGCACCAAGCTCACCAACGGGAAATGGCTCGAGCTTGTTGGTGCCCTTGGTGTCTTGGTGGTTAATCCCCAGCTCCCAGTCACTCTCCGACGGCTACACTGGCCGAGTGTACACGGCCAACCGTTCTCAACGTAGTGGCGATGAAGTCTCCAGTTCCATCGAGCAGAACAGTACCCTCGAACTCTGCAGGGAGATCTACGATCTCACTTAAGAAGAATGCGCTATGGTTTTCCGGCGCGAGATCAATCTGGTCTGTACCGGCAAGTGAACCATCGAGCTCTTTGACTTGCACGAGGACCTTAACGCTTGCGTTATTGGATGGGTTCGCAATCGCCAAAGCAGTTTCAGTTCCCTCACCCGAACTGCGGCCGGCTGCGAGAGCAAAGGACCTACCGGGCGAGGAAGCCGAAACTCCCGCCTCGGTCAAAATCTCACCTTGGCCGTCTCGGAGCGTGTAAACAACACTGCCTGAAATGGGTGCATCAGACGCCGCCTCGGCCCAACCAACGTAGATAGGATCCGCATCGCCTGTTGTCTGAAGAACCAGAGACGATCTTGGGTTTAGGTCGAAGGGGAATGAATCGGATGTACTGTTTCCGATAGTCAGAACTCGCAGCTCCCCATCTTGAGAAAAGAACCTGACCGTTCCGGAAACCGCAGAGTTACCATTGTTAATCAACACCACGCCGGAACTTAGAGAACCTGCTCCCGTCGCCCCATCTCCCGCCTGTGCGAAGAACAGACGCCATCCGAATCTCAGCTGATACAGTGTGCCGGAGTAATCAAGGAGGTACAGTTCCCCATTCTCGTCCTCGCCAAACGAGCTGATTGAATGAGGGGTTCGCAGAATCTCCTGGCGTACCCAACTCCCCTCCTGGTTCTCGGTTAGCGCCCAGATGATCCCGGTGCTGAAATCACCGAAGATATAGCTGCCCCACAGCTCAGTCCTCTGTTTTCCCCGATAAACGTATCCTCCGGTAATGCACCGGGCGTTGGCTCGGTCAAGCTCCGAGATCGGCAGTTCCAAACCAGTCTGGTCGCACCCAGTACTCGGTGAGAAACAATGGTTTCCCTCCATTACGTTCCAACCGTAGTTGCCGCCTTTGACGACCAAGTCTATTTCCTCCCAAGTACTCTGGCCAACGTCACCGGCGAACAGTCTCCCCGTACCCGAATCAAAGGAGAATCGCCACGGATTACGAAGCCCGTACGCCCAGATCTCGCCCCTGACACCCTGCTCCCCGACAAACGGGTTGTCTGAAGGAACCGAGTAGGGGTCACCCCGATCCACATCGATCCTCAGGATATTCCCCAGCAGAGTTGACCTATTCTGGCCATTTCCCTGGGGATCCCCTCCGGAACCGCCATCCCCTGTTGAAATGTACAAAAAGCCGTCCTTTCCAAACGCCAACATTCCAGCATTGTGATTCCCAAAGGGCTGGTCAAACTCCAGCAGAACTGTTTCGCTCCCTGGTTCTGCCCGATTCGCGTCGGTAGCTGATCGCGTGTACTCTGCGACGACTGTCTTCAAGTCACCACCGTCCAGTCGTGTGTAGTTGACAAAGAATCGGCCGTTGGCCGCATACGAGGGATGGAAAGCCAGTCCCAAAAGGCCTTTCTCACCGCCGAAGTCGACTTCTCCCGATAGATCCAGAAATGGTTCGGCCACCAACTGTCCCTGGTCAACTATCCTGATGGTGCCCGCCTGTTCTACGATGAACAAGCGTCCTGTCTGATCCCCGGCGTGTCCAACGAAGACAGGTTGACTCAATGAGTCAACTACCGCCTCCAGACTCAGAGAAACATCGGCAGATACAGTAGTAATCAGGAAGGGTAAAGCAAG
>JAUWTT010000388.1 GCA_030614585.1 Acidobacteriota bacterium | reverse complement strand
CTCTGTTTCGTCTCAGCAAAACTCGTCGTGGACCCTGGTGGCCCCTGTATCACTGGACCGACAGTAAGATTCGGGTTCACGCCCTGTACTGCTATTTTGCCTTACTCCTCCTCTCGATCCTGCAGCTCAGACTCCAGGAGGGGGGCCTGACCATGAGCCCCGAACACTGCATTGCGCGTTTGCAAAAAATCCAGGAAGCCCTGGTCGTCTATACCAACGGCTCGGCAGAAAGAGTCCTAACTGAGATGGATGATGCTCAGAAAAACCTTGCTCAAACTCTGGGCCTTTTCGACTTGGCCCAGCAGATGGGTACTACGGTGCTGGATTAGATTTACCCCTGTCTAATCAACAGGTTAGGAGTAGTCTTCACCAAAACTCCCGTAAACTCGCGCTGGGTCACCCGGACAGCTCAAATCGCGAGCCCTGTATGGGCGGCACATTCCAGAAGAGTCCTTTTGGACAACAGACCCGTGAAGCCCTGGGTTGGCGCCAAAACCTCCATCCGAGTCTCGCGCCGCCGGACGACATGAAGCTCGCAGATCAGGGGTGACTTCGCCTGGTCGCCTTCATCCGTTTTTGAAACTTCCCCAACACGGATGGACTTCCCCAACTGAAAGTGATATCCGAGATGTATGGGAAAAGAGGAAGCATCCTTTTCGGACATTGGCTGCCATCGGCGAACCAGCCGCATTCTGGGAACTTCGTGTTCAGTATCCATCATTTTGATCCACCTCATCTTGTTCCTGGGAGTGGGTCTTTCACAGGACCGAACTGCTCTGAAGTGGGAAACCAGGACTCTGGCCATTGATTCCAATGAGGGAATCGATGTAGCTGACTTTAACCGGGACGGCCTGACCGATGTTGTCGCCGGGAGGAACTGGTATGCGGCCCCGGACTTCATCCCCCGGCCTGTCCGAACTATTGAGGATTGGAGTGGCTATGTTCTCAGCAATGGAGATTTTGCTGTCGATCTGAATGCCGATGGCTGGCCCGACGTTATTGCAGGGGCCTTCAACTTGCCCGAGGTCTACTGGTATGAGAACCCGGGTCAACCTGGCCTCGGTCAGGGAAAGATGTGGAAGAAGCATCTGCTGATGGATACGGGAGCTCAGGAGAATGAGGGCCAGTTTCTAAGAGACCTCGATGGGGATGGGATCCCGGAGTGGGTGGTCAGCAGCTGGAATGCTAAGACTCCTCTGGTTCTCTGGCAGTTTGAGAAGTGGCCCGTGGAGTCAGTCACGGCTTCAGACGGTAGTGCAGTAATCGCTTCTAAAGGGGCAGCGGTGCGGAAGATAGTCATCGGGGAAAACTTGAACGGTCACGGCCTTGGCTTTGGAGATGTCAACGGGGACGGCCATGACGATATCCTCTTTGAATCGGGATGGTATGAGGCCCCTTCCACAGGTCTCTTTTCGCGTCCCTGGAAGCTGCACGCCGATTGGAAGATACACGCGAGCCTCCCCATTCTTGTGAGAGACCTCAATGAAGACGGTAAAGCCGATGTAATTGTCGGTCGCTCGCATGACTACGGTCTCTACTGGTGGGAACAGAAAGATCCATCGCCGGATGGCAGCACCATTTGGGCTGAGCACTTGATCGACGACAGCTTTTCGCAGCCGCATTGCCTGCATTGGGCGGACCTGGACGGTGATGGAGAGGATGAGCTGATCACTGGCAAGCGTGTTCACGCCCATAACGGAAAGGATCCGGGAGGGAACGAGCCTCCTTGCATCTATTACTATAAGTGGCGGACAGACAAGCAGAACTTCGACAGGTATCTCATTGACGAGGGCCGCGTAGGAGGAGGGCTGCAGATTCGGACTGCCGACCTCAACAAAGATGGGCGCCTCGACATCGCCGTCGCGGGGAAAAGCGGGACGTACATCTTGTTCAATCAGGGCGAGTAATCTGCGCCGGCCTGATCCAGGCCCTGCCTTCTTCGTGGTTTCGCAGTTGATCCTGAAGGCCGCCAATCAATTCAGTCTTGGTGGAGCTATTAAGCGTATCTCCCCTCCAGTTCATCATCGAATTCTGCCTGGCACTCCGGGCAATCGTCCCATGTTGAGAAGTGTCTGACACTGTGGAACGGCAAGAAGCCGGCGAAGCAATGCTCGTTCAATACCGTGTTGACCAGGTACTCGTAGGCTGTTCTCGTATTGAAGTGTTCACACCACTCCAGAGTGATTGCGAGCCGGGCCAGTTGAGCTAGGAGGATCTTCAGTTCGTCTTCAAGTTGCCCATCAAACAGAGTGTTCGGTGGTGCAGGATTCAGCCGTGGTTTGAATTGTTCACGGACAGAGGTGCCTGGGTCTCCAGATTCGATCCAATTGTCCATTTCTATAATTTCGGCCATGACGTCGGGTCGTTGGTCAGCTGACAGCGGAGTGGGAATGGGGCTGTGTATCTCCGTACGCGCCAGGATCGACTGGGTGAAGTAGAGATCTTCAGGTGTGCTGGACGATTCGACAGGTTGTGAGCCGTGGAGGTATTCGATGAAAGGATTTTGAATGCGGAAGGTGATGTGGCCATTCTGGCTATACCACTCTATGAAGAGGCAGTCGTACTCGAGGCCATCCGGGGTTTGGGATTCATCCTTAGGTCCGCAAAGGCAGCAGGTACCGAGCGGACCAATCTGTTCTGGGGCCAGGTGTAGTTTGTTCTCCTTTTTGGATTCCTGTCCTGTGTCGGGTGCTGTGAAATAGAAGGCACAACCCTCCAGACCGGACGGGTTGACCACAGTCAGGTCCAGGATGACTTGCTGTTCCTGGCTGGCTAGATGGAGCACTCCTCTGAGTCGGTTGCCATGAAGCCTCAGTTCCCCCTCCAGGATCTGGCCGTCAAGATTCGTAGTCATTCTGTACTCCTTTTCTTCTGACAGTAGTTTTCCGAAGAAGTTGAAGATGTGTTGCCCGTGGTGGCTCCGAATTCATCAACCTCGTATGCCTTTACGTTCGAGATAGAGAATCTACGAAAAATTCCTGATCAAACAGGCTGAAAATTGTGGACGGAGACTGTGACGTTGGGCAGGGGATTGGCCAGTTAGACAATGAGCTATAATTCGTCTACATTCTTGGCACTGTATTGAGCGCCCGTAGCTCAGCTGGATAGAGCAACGGACTTCTAATCCGTAGGTCGCAGGTTCGAATCCTGCCGGGCGCGCATCCGCTTCGCTTCGCTCAGCGGGAAGCACTAAACCCGAAATCCGAAGCACGAGGCATAATCCTCCAACTCGATCCAGCGAGAACGAAACCAGCTGATTCGTATTTCGTGCTTCGAGTTTCGTGCTTCCCACCGCAGGTGGGCTGTGCCCGCGTAGATCCAACTCAGTGCAACTCAGGCCAAGATAGAAGGCCTAACTCGGTGTTCCACACGAACCTCAATGCTGACGATCCTTTGGTGAATCTGTATTGCCTCTGCATCGCTATCCACTTACCATAGTGATTAAATATCGGAGACGGATTTGATCGGCCAGACCATCAGCCATTACAAAGTACAGGAGAAACTCGGTGAAGGCGGGATGGGTGAAGTGTATCTGGCTGAAGATACTTCCCTTGATCGGAAGGTGGCCCTCAAGTTCCTGCCTCCTCGTCTACAGGACGACGAGATCGCCCATCGGCGTTTCCTTCGGGAAGCGAAGTCGGCTGCCGGGCTGGACCATCCCTTCATCTGCAACATCCATGAGGTAGCCGAGACCGAGGACGGTCAGGACTTTATCGTCATGGAGTACGTCGAGGGCGTCACGCTGCGAGACAAGCTGGCTGAGGGTCCTCTTCCGCTGAAGGAAACCCTGCGGGTCGCAGTTGAGGTAGCGGAAGCTCTGGAAGAAGCTCATGAGAGAGGTATCGTCCACCGGGACATCAAACCTAGCAACCTCATGCTGACGCCGAAGGGCCATACCAAGGTTATGGACTTCGGGCTGGCGAAGAAGGTGGTGCGAGAGGATGGTACCGAACAGGACATCAGCTCTGCCTTGACCCGTGAAGGGGCGATATTGGGAACTCCGGCTTACATGTCCCCGGAACAGGTCAAAGCTGCGCCTGTGGATCATCGGTCCGACATCTTCTCCTTCGGGATCGTGCTGTACGAGCTATTGACAGGAGTCCACCCGTTCCGGAGGCCCCTGAGCGCAGAGACGATCAGTGCGATCTTGAATCAGGAACCGGCTCCCCTAAGCCGCTACATTGAGGAAGTTCGAGAACTGCTGGAGCACACCGTCAGGAAAATGCTGGCCAAGGATACCGGTGAACGCTACCAGTCGGCCCACGAAGTCCGCACAAACTTGACAGAGTTGTCGGTTGAGATCACAAGACCGTTAGCGGCTGCTGTTCCCGAAAGGAAGAGGCCCCCTTGGGTTCCCGTTGTCCTCGGGCTCGTCGGTCTGGTCTTGGCGGTCCTGTTAGCCTACTGGGGCATCGACATGCTTCGGCAGCCTGTCCCACCTGTGGAGCAGGTTGGGAAGTCCATCGCTGTGCTTCCGCTGGAGAATCTGAGTCCCGACCCGGAGAACGAGTACTTTGCTGGCGGGATCACAGAAGACATCACGACAGAGTTGTCCAAGATCTCCGATCTGAAGGTCATCGCCAGAACCTCCGCCATGCGCTTCAAAGGAAGCGACAGGAGTCTGAAGGAGATCGCCGAGGAACTCGGGGTGGCCACGCTGTTAGAAGGCAGTGTGCGGAAGGCGGGTGAGAGAGTGCGGATCGTGACCCAGTTGGTTGATGTGGAAACGGGGGAGCAAGTGTGGGGGGAAACCTATGAT
>JAUWTT010000257.1 GCA_030614585.1 Acidobacteriota bacterium | reverse complement strand
ATTTCCACGAGCGAGGGCTGTTCTCCTTAACCGCAGCCTTCGACTCGGCGATTCAATCCTCTTTGAGGTAACACCACCAACTGGAGAGCCCGTCCCGGGAAAACCGGACGGCGGGTTCGGAGGGAGGGGCGACGGGTTAACAACCGGACGTCCCTACCCCTAGCTTCCCTGGCTCCCTAGGTGATTGGTCAACGGAAGTGCATACGGAGTCGGCCCCTTTCAGGGCCCGGACCGATTTTACGCCTGTTCAAGCTTCCCCCAGTTCGCTGAGTTCGCGGAAGCGTCGCCCTGCATATAACGCAGCGAATACCCACAATATAACGATCACCAAAGTGAAGAGTGATAGCCACCTTGTGGTTGAGAACGCGGCAAAGTAGGTCGTGGCTACCAAACTCACTCCTATAGCCAGCACTTTGGCGAATCGTTGAACGAACATGTCAATGAATGCCTTGGCCTTGTATTTCTCGTCCCTTGTTCTTGGTACGTAGAGGGCTTCTTTAGCGGATTGGTTGACTGAGTAAGCGAATCCGCTGTCCGCTGTATTCAGGAGGCTTCCGGCCCAGAGAATCGGCACCGCGAGGAAGCCCGCAGAGCCAAGAGCAATCGCAACCGGAAGAATGAGAAGAGCTGTCCTCAGCCCAAAACGAGTCATTATGAAACTGGTAAGGCAAAGCTGAACCAGCAGGGCAACCCAATTGCTGATTGCGTAGATGGTCGCGAAGTGCTGTCCGATAGCCGGTCCATCCAAATAGTGAGCGACTGTGGCTTTGAACTGGAAATCCAGGACCTGAGAAGTAATCTCGTAAAGGCCGACGATTGCGACGATGGCCAGCAAGTATTTGGAACGGAAGACGAGTTTGGCTCCCTCCAAAGCGACATTCTTTGTTTCTTGGGGCGGTTCCTGTTTGGCTGGCTCAGGAGGCGGGTCTTTTCTCACGAGATTCCCGGCTGCCATGGCAACCGCCGCGATAATCGCAGTTAAGATAAGGCAGATCCATAACCAGGACGAGCGGTTCAACTGCCCAACCCATACCCTCACAAAGGTAGAGCCGAAGGCTCCTCCCAAAACTCCGCCCAGCACAATCAACCCATAAAGACGCTTGGCACGCTCAGGAGTCACACTGTCATTAAGAAAGGCGAAAAAGGTGACCACCATCAGAGTGCTCCAAAGGTCACTGAGGAGATAGAAAGACCAAACGGTGAAATCGTCGGGGGTGTCTACGGCGAAGCTGTAGAGGAAGAAGCAGACCACGAAAAAGGCACAAAAAACGTAGGTCATCTGCTGACGGCGAAGTCTCTTACTCAGCCAACTGAAGACGACTACCGCCACCAGAGCGACGACCATGTTCAGCACCTTAGCCAGAAGCTCGGCCTGTGCGGCTAATAGATGCCAGGAGAAGAGATCGAATCCGCTCTGGTCAAAGTACTCGATGAAAAGCGCCGTCTTGATCGGTTTGAGGATCCAAAAGCTGGTGATCACCAGGAAGAAGTAAAGAAACATCAACAGCGAAAGAGGGAGTTCCTCTCTCCTGACGTCCATCACGGCTTTCAATGGGTTTGCCACGTCGCTTTCCTCCTAACCGGCCAACGATCTCAGGCCAGATACACTTCCCCCATGCCTCCTTCGCTAAGTTTCGCCTCAACGCGGTAATGGGCGATCGTTTTGCCAATCACAGCCGGTTCCTCACGATAAGCCCGAGTGGAACGCAGAACGCAGCGCCCGCAGCGTACTTCAGGTTACTGTCATCCCGATCAACTCGACCTGCCTATCTACCTTATTTCCGATGATAAATGGCCGGCTCGGAAGAGGCAAGAAGAAAGATCAGCGGGATTCGCTGCAAGTGGTTTACCGTGGTGCGACCCCAGAATCAATGCCGTCTGATCCCGGCGTTCCATGCTGAGCCTTCGCTCTTAGGAATTGGTTCCAGACCTGACGCCGTGTCCTCATTCTCTCTGGGATCATTGGGCAGCTACAGAGACGATTTCAGCCCCAGTTGCGCTGTTTCCTCATTCAGAGAGCATACGTATAACTTCGTCTCTGAGGATAGGCAACTTGTTCTGAACAACATCCCAAATGATCTCCATATCTACCCCGAAGTATTCGTGTACCAAAATGTTGCGCAAGCCGGCAATCTTGCGCCATTCGATTTTTGGATGGGCCGCTTTCAGACAATTCGGCAAGTGTCTGACAGCCTCGCCAATGACCTCAAGGTTGCGAATGACACCATCAATAATGAGTTCATTTCGCTCGAATTGCCCGACCGAGAGTCCGCTGGTGTACCTGCCGATCTTCGCAATGGCGTGCTCAATATCCTCAAGATAAACTTTATGGTCTCGCGACATCAACGGCATCCGCAAGGATTCGGTGCTTTAAACGTGGTTTCAGGGTGCTGGGCAGCACGAGATCCACTTCACACCCAAAGAGATCCTCGAGGTACTGCTTCAGATCCATGTAGGCGTCGAAAGATTTCTCTTCAAATTCCACCAGAAAGTCCAAATCGTTTCCCTCTCGATACCCGTCCCGAGCAGCTGAGCCGAATAGACTCAAGCGCCGAACTCCGAAACTTCGCAGTTCCTCCCAACGATTCTCCAAGGTTCTGAGGATTTCATTTCTATTGTTCATACGGTTCTCTCATTCAATCCCAAAGAGCACTCTCGGGCCGCATAGATCTCGAATGAAGGTCAGATGTACAAAGACCATTTGGCTGCCGGGACCCTTCGCCCGCGAAGCTGGGAACTGGGAACTGGGAACTGGAAACCCCGAGATTCGAGACCAATTGCGAACAAGGGAACCTTGGCTCCGAGGTCGCAGTTTATGTCACTCGAGTCGAGGGCAATCAGCAGGGAAATGCCGTCGATTAATCGATGTGAAACAAACTGTGCCAGGTTCGCTTTGTTGCCCCGAGAGCTTTGCGGGTGTAGATGAAGGTGTGGCAGGCAGTGAAGGAAACAGACTGGACTTCGTCCGTCTGGCTTCGATACTCTGCTATTTGTGAACCATGACTGATCGATCGACTGCCTTTTTCCTCTTGCTATTAGTTTTCGCCGCCTCCTGCGGCCCTACCGAACCTCAGGTCGAAACCGTAGACCTGTTGCGCGATGAGGCTGTGAGTCGACTTGCACAGATTTCGGGGCGGATTGGGTTGCGCGGCCTTGAAGAACCGGTCGAGGTTCTACGCGATCGGTGGGGCGTAGCCCATATTTATGCCAAGACTCAGCACGATCTGTTTTTCGCCCAGGGGTTTGTGGCGGCTCAGGACCGTCTCTACCAGATTGAAATCTGGCGCCGCACGGGGACTGGGGAGTTGGCGGAGGTTTTCGGTCCTGAATTCGTCGAGCGCGATCGTATGGCACGACTCGTCCGCTATCGAGGGGACATGGAATCTGAGTGGACAAGTTACTCGCCCGATACCGAGGCCATTGCGACAGCCTTCGCCGAAGGTGTGAATGCATATGTCGAGAGCGCTGGGGACAAATTGCCGATCGAGTTTGCGTTGCTCGATTTCAAGCCGGGACGGTGGGAGCCCGAACACTGTATTTTACGGATAGCGGGACTTATGATGACCCGCAATGCCCGGCAAGAAGTGGCGCGTGCGGAGATGCTGACAAAGTTGGGTCCCGAAATCACCGAGAAGTATCTTCCGACTGATCCTGTGCGTAAGCTTCGCCCTGACGATAGGGTTAGCCTGAAGGGCATCGACAACAGGGTGATTGAGACCTACCGCCATGCCACAGAGATTCCAACCCTACATTCGCAGGACGCCTCCAATAACTGGGTGGTGGACGGCGAGTTGAGTGCTAGCGGGCGGCCGCTGCTCGCAAGCGATCCTCACCGCTCTGTGACCATGCCTTCACTGCGCTACCTGGTTCATCTTGTCGGTCCGGGATGGGATGTGATCGGAAGCGGTGAGCCCGCTTTACCTGGCGTGGCCCTGGGGCACAACGAGCGAGTCGGCTGGGGATTCACGATTGTGCAATACGATCAGGTAGACCTGTATGTCGAGTTGACGAATCCCGACAATCCCAGCCAATACCTCTACCAGGACAACTGGCTGGACATGGAGATTGAATCTGAATCGATTGAAGTAAAAGGTCAGGAACCGGTTCAGATGAAACTGAAGTTTACGCGGCACGGCCCTGTAATTTGGGAAGATCCTGACAGCCACCGCGTGGTCGCAGTGCGCTGGGCTGGAATGGAACCTGGTACTGGGGGCTACCTGGGCAGCCTCGCGATGGATCGTGTTCAGGATTGGGATGGCTTTGTAGAGGCGATGTCCCGCTGGAAGATTCCGGCGGAGAATATCGTCTATGCTGACATTGATGGAGACATTGGCTGGATCCCTGCCGGATTGATGCCGATTCGGGACAATTGGCTCGGATTGCTGCCCATCCCAGGGCATACGGGGGAATACGAGTGGTCTGGGTTTCGAACCGTTGACCAACTCCCTCAGCTCAAGAACCCTGCCGAACATTTCGTTGCCACCTCCAATCACAATATCCTGCCTGCAGGTTATCCCTTTCATCTGGGTTTCGACTGGTCAGCGCCGTATCGCTTTCGCCGGGTTCAGGAAGTACTTAGTCAGGGCCGGAAGTTCACGATTGAAGACTTCAAACAACTCCAGCACGACGAAACCTCACTCCCGGGCCGCCGTCTGGTGGGAATGCTGAAACAACTTCCCGAGGGAGGTTCAAACGAGTTTCAGACCGCCCGTCGGATGCTGGAAGGCTGGGACGCTGTGATGGGACGTGAATCCCGGGCAGCAGCACTCTACGAAGTCTGGCAGGAAGAGGCCCTGGTGGCCGAGTTTGTTGAAGCTGTCCTACCAGAGGCTGCGAGAGAATTGGTGGCGAAGAATATCGAGTTACCCACACTGTTCGATCTGATCGACGAAATGCCGCGTGAAAGTCGCAATCTGATCCTTGTCAAGTCATTGGAGAAAGCCATCACGAGAACCCGGGAACTCCTCGGTGAGGACGTTACAGCGTGGAGCTGGGGATCACTGCACAAGGTCCATTTCACCCATCCTTTGGCCAATAATGGGGCCCGACGTACCGTTTTCAACCGGGGACCGATCCAGCGAGGCGGCGATGCCTACACCCCCAACCGCACCTCGGGTGACAACTACATTCAAAGGCATGGTGCGTCCTATCGGCATATTCTCGACTTCGCTGATTGGGACCGTTCAGTGTTTACGAGTGCCCCCGGACAATCCGGTCAACCAGAAAGCCCGCATTATGATGACCTGGTTGAAATGTGGAGCAACTATCAGTACGCACCGCTGGTCTATACTCGTGCAGCTGTTGAGGCGAACACGGTTCATCGGCTGATGCTCGAACCTGGTCGATAGCCTGCCGACCACAAAGAGCCCAAAGATGGCACGCACTTCATTCTTTCAGGGTTGAACGCAGATGGGCGACGAAACCTGAAACATCTACCTCATCACCGTAAATCCGCTCGCAAAGGAGGCCCTTGAGTTCTATCTCCGGCAAGCCCGGTGGGAACGAAGCAAGCACGATTGCACGGGCGGCGTCGAACATACGGCTACCCATCAGCACGCGCTCCTCGCCGGAATGTGCCAGCAATCTTGCCCGCACGAACTCGGCTATCTCCGGTGATGTATCATTCATTTCGCTTCTGCACTTCGTCCAGTAATTCGCCGACACCCAGCACCGCCGCTCGCTTCTGCAGGTAGTCTCTATCGCAATCCGCTTTAAGCAGGTTGATGACGTCTCGAATCTGCATCTCTGAATGTGAATCAAGCCCCCACCAGAGCTTCGAGAGAATCAGGTCTTCGCAGTTGACTATCCAGGTCTGGAAATCCCTGTTGGAATGTACTTGAGTGAATGATTGACCTCTCCGTTTGTGACATGAAAGGAGTTTTTCTGTCTCCAAAGCAACCGTAATCATCTCCACTGCCGTACAATTAGAGTACGCGTTCCCCAATTCTCCTTCAAGACCACTCAGCATCAAGGGAACGGGATTGCGGCGTTCCTCGGCAACCGACCCAGTGTAGCTAGTGTCATGTCAACGTTCGAGTGTCGGATAAAGGCGAGATAGTTTTATCCGAGCATCCTCGGCAGAAAACTGCCAGTTGACCTTTGCTATTTTAT
>JAUWTT010000081.1 GCA_030614585.1 Acidobacteriota bacterium | reverse complement strand
CTCGGCTGCCCGTTATTAGTGCCGACCAGGACCCTGCCTTGTGATACTACCGGAGTGGAGTAGCATGCGGTTCCCAGCGCCTGCGCCCAGCGGACATTGACTGCCGCCTCCGGGTCGAATGTTGCCGGAAGATCCTTTTCATCGGAAACCATGTTTCGCGAGTGACGATCCCCCCACTGTGGACGATCTCCAGACCCGGCGAAGGCAGAGGCCGTGAGGATGAGAAGAAAGCAGAGGAGGAGACTCCCGCCCATGTAATGTCGAAAACTCATCCGATCATTCTCTACTACTTCAACCATAGAAGACACCCCGGCGGGAAATCCCAAGCACCAAGTAGTAACTAAGCACCAAGCACCAAGTACCAATTCCCAAAGAGGCGTCTCAGAAGCCTTTAGAAGCGCCAGAACCCGCGTGGAGCAGGCCTTCGTCATTTGACATTTGACACTTGACACTTGTCACTTGACATTTGCCATTCGTCATTTGCCCTTCGTCGCATACCGAGTTTAGTATCCACTGGAATCCCGATTCACTTGTGTTGGGGATTCGTCCATGTGAATATTCCAAGTGGTGACAGCCTATGACGTCAGGGGTACGAACATTGCGATCCACTTCGGTTTTCAAGCCGCAGACTGTCTATCGGCTCCTGGCAATCGCGCCATTTCTGCTGGTTTGTATGCCGGTGGTGTCCCTGTCGGCGGAACCGCTACTCACTCCTGTCCCGCGACATTTGACATGGACTGACGAAAAACTGCCTTTGTCGGCGCCCCGCACAGTCGTGGCTGTCACCGAGGAGGAACAGCAAGTCGCACGCGTTTTGCGTGATGAGATGCTGCGCTTGCATGGAGTGCGAGTCTCCGTTCAGGAGCAGGCAGGAGCTCGAGGGACCGTTGTCCTGGCACTTACGAGCACACCCGCCGGAAAGTTATGGCTCGCCAAAGCAGACGGTCGAAGCCTTTGGGAGGCAAACCACAACGAGGAAGCGTATCTGCTTGAGGTCAGCGACAGCGAAGCGGTCCTGCTGGCCGATTCGCCGCGGGGCTTACTGTATGGGGTGCAGACACTGCTGCAACTGGTTCGGGCGGACCGGTCCGGCCAAGGCATGGAAGTGGCGGGGGCCCGAATCGTCGACTATCCCCAGCTCAGCTTTCGTGGAATTCACATCTGTGTCTTTCCCAACACGGAACTCGCGGCGGTACGGCAGGCGATCCTCCTGGCAGCTCGCTTCAAATACAATGCCGTGGTGATCGAATTCTGGTCCTCTCTGCAGTCCGCGAAACGGCCAGAGACGGCATACGGCGGTGCATATACGCCCGATCAGATAAGGCCCCTGATCGAACTGGGCCGCGCACTCCACATGGAGATGATTCCCATGTTGAATTCCTGGGGACATGCTAGCGGTATGCGCAGCCGATCGAGCGAGCATGTCGTACTCGACCGGTTTCCGGGAATGAAGGGACTTTATGAAGCCAATGGTTGGTCTTTCTGTCTCACAAATCCAGCCATCTACGACCAACTGTTTGATCGCTACGACGAGCTGATGGAGCTGTTTGACCATCCCAAGTATTTTCACTTGGGAATGGACGAGGCATGGGGGCACCGAGGATTGATGGAAAACCGGGAATGCCGCGGTTCCGATCCCATGAAGACGTTGACGCACCACTTGAACAAGCTCTATCAGCACTTCGCCAAGCGCAACGTCAAAGTCTTCATGTGGCATGACATGTTCATTCAGCGGGACCACCCGACGCTCGGACGCCTTTCGCCGGCCAACAGCATTCCGCCCTTCAACAGCCACCTGGCACTTGACTCGTTGCCGAAGGACATCATCATAGCCGCGTGGAACTACGCCGAGATCGAGGAATGGCCCGTCCCGGGGTACTTCCATGACAAAGGCTACCCGGTGGTCGTCTGTCCCTGGAAGACCAAGCTCAACGCTGTCTCGCTGCTGAACACAGCCAAGAATCTGAACCTCCTCGGTGTGATGGAGACCACGTGGGACTCGCTGGACGTCTCGTTGCCCACGGTCGCCGAGACGGGCGTGCTGGCCTGGACGGAGCCCGGTTTCGAGTTGCGCCACGTCCCCTTCGATCACTGGCTCGGCGCGATCCGCCAGTTTCCCATCCGTGATCTGCCGAAGCTGGAAACCACGCTCGGTCGTTGAGCCGCTTGAGAATGACCCATGAAAAAATGGAATGTGATCCTGTTTGCCGCTCTGATTCTCCGCACCGCCAATGATTGATGCTCGCCTGTGATTCCGGGCTTAGGACTGGTGAGGAATAGGGGACACTGCTTTTCTCGAGACTAGACTGGGTCGGGGCCACAGGAGGTGGATCAGTCCTCGAAGATCGTTTCCAGGAGATTTGTCCAATTCTGAATCACACTCCACTGATCCAAACCGGTACTCATCACGTGTGGGAACAGAAACTCGCTATCGTCCAAAGAGATGTCGTAGGCAGCAATTCCAAAGGGTTCGATGTAGTATTCGCCGGCATCAAATAGTGCCTTCGGAGCACCAAACTGGAGCACTGGCTGCCTTTGCACGGGGATCATCATCAAATGTGTCTTTGATCGATAAAACAGGGTGTTTCCATCGCGACTCCAAGCAGGTGACACTCCACCTTCAGAGGTCACCTTCCAATTCTGTGGGCTTTCAGGAAACTGGCGTACATAGATCTGGTCTCTCCCAGTCTCGTCAGAGATAAAGGCTATCAGGCTACCGTCTGGAGAGAAGGTCGGAGCCCGCTCATTCGAAGGTGTTTCGAGTAGCGGCCTGGACTCTCCCCCATCCAAGGCAAACAGCCAAAGGTCTCGCAGTGTCACAGGTGAGATCAGATAACCCAGCAGCGATTTCCCATCGGGTGCAAACGAAGTTCCAACGGCCGTCAATTCCATATCAGTCAGCAACCTGATCTGACCTGTTCCATCCGCCGGCATAGAATAGGTGAGGAAGGGGCCGCTTCTGTTGTCAATGTACGAGATCAACTTCCCGTTCGGAGACCAGTGGGGGTAGATGACTGTCCCCATGCCCTGAGTCTCGATTAGATCGGTTTTTCGGCCACTTTCCAGTTCAATCACGGACATTTTCCGATCGCCAGTGACTACAAGTCTCTTTCCTTCCGGGGAGAGCCTGAGGAAGATGCCACTCCGGTTGGTTACGTTCTCCTCAGACAGGTCAAGCTCTATCTCTGAAACTTCCCTGCCTTGCCTGTCGACCCACACAACCCTTCCCTTCAACTCGGTCGGCGCAGCTCTGAACACAGCGAGCGAGGGAGAAAATGCCGACCGGACAGATTTCACGGCACCGTCGATGATCTTCTGGTCTACTGGCAGAACCCGCCCCGGGCCTTTGAGCTTCCCCAGTTCGGGATCAAACCGGGCAACCATGACCTGATCAGAGTGCACATAGATCAGGAAACCGGGCTCCACAAACCTCGCGTCGCTGCCGGCAGTCACAAGCTCAAGATTCCAATTCTTTACATCCAGAATGCCGACTTGAGATTCGTGGGGACGCTGCTGATTCTTGACAGTAATGAGAATCCTGCCACTATCTCCGACCAACTGTGGCCGGCCGGTAATCACCACCTTCTCACGAAACTGAACCTGCATGGTTTCAGCCAATCCACCCTCCGCGGAGACCTTCTGAGGCATTTGATTTCCACCACTCAGAAAGATGATGGATCCATCATCCTTCCAAACGCCTCCAGTCGCGTAGCCGGAATAACTACAGACGGGGACTGACTGCCCACCATCCAGAAAGACTTTTCGAAGCCGTCCACCGGAAAAGAAGCCAACCCACCGACTGTCGGGGGAAAAGAAGGGGGCTACACCCCCCTCCGTACCAGGAATCGGAACTGCCTGCTCTTCGGAGAGGTGACGCTGGTAAAGCGTCGTGGTGCCGCCAGTCCGGGCCGGATAAACCAAGATCCGTCCATCAGGTGAAATCACAATTATCCGACCGACCGCGACAGGGGGGTTCAGGATCAAGTCAAAGCGGTTCTGTTCAAGCGAGTTTCCGACTTCTGCAGGCCTTAAGAAGTAGGTGAACCCCAGGCCGATCACCAAGCCGGCCACGGCTGCCAGAACAACTCCAACGCCAAACCGGAAACGGACAGGTCCAGCTAATGGTTCCTCCCCTGGCGCATGCAATTCCAGGGACTCTTCCAATGTGAACCGTGCGGCAGCGATGTCGGGAAGCCGCTTCCTCGGATCCTTCCTAAGGCACCTTTTTAGCAAAGTTCTCACTTCCCGTGGGACCTCTGAGATCCTCTCCCAATCCGGCTCCAGGGTAATGACATGGGCCATCACCTGTAAAATGTCTTTGCCTCCGAAAGCCCGTTGGCTCGTCAGCATCTCGTACAGAAGTGCCCCAAAAGCCCAGATGTCGGTCCTGCGGTCTACCGTTTTACCTCTCGCCTGTTCGGGACTCATGTAGGCAGCTGTTCCCAGAATGGTCCCCGCCTCAGTAGTAGCAGCAGTCAGCGTCGGGGAGTTGGCCATCTCTTCCTGCGTTCGGTCCTCTTCAAGGGCCTTGGCTAACCCGAAGTCCAGGACCTTAACCTTGCCTTCCGGGGTCAGTTTGATATTAGCCGGTTTCAGGTCCCGATGGATGATCCCTTTCTCATGGGCATCTTCTAAAGCCTCGGCGATCTGCAGGGCGATGGGCAGTGCTTCATCGACTGGAATTGGCCCGCGAGCGATACGCTCGGACAGGTCCTCACCTTCCACCAACTCCATCGCCAGGGCCTTTGTACCGTTGGCTTCTTCCAGACCGTATATAGCTGCAATATGCGGATGGTTAAGGGAAGCCAGGACTTGTGCCTCTCGTTCAAATCGGCCCATTCGTCGCTTGTCTTGAGCAAACACCTGCGGCAGAACTTTCAGAGCGACATCACGGTTCAGACGGGTGTCCCGGGCACGGTACACCTCGCCCATACCTCCGGCACCGATCTTCTCGGTGATCTCGTAATGAGAGACAGTTTGGCCGATCATGTTTATCAGGATTTCTTTCCGGAAAGACTTGCTAGTTATGTCGTGTTAAAAATTGAATATTGACTCATATGATAAAACAATCAGCCAGAGGATGCAAGGCGCACACTTCGTGGGACTGTCTCCTGAATTGAGGCCGCCGTCGTTCTTTGCGTTTTCTCTCGTTTCACTCTATTTTTGCTGTTTTGGCTTGTCTTGCTTTGAAGAGTTAGGGCTGGGAGTATGCGACGGCTGGGATTCCTTATTAGAATAGGACTCTTAGACATCTGGCTTATTTGCAGACGTGGATTAAAGGAGAATCTCAAATGTCACTATTACGCTCAACTTTGTTGATTTTTTGTGTTTTGCTTTTAGCGGCTTGTTCAGCCCCCGTAACTGAAGAAGCAGCCCAGGTTTCCCCGGATGATTTTGCCGGACGTTGGGCCCTTACTATTAAGTCTGCTGACGGCAGTTATCCTTCCTGGCTGGAATTGACCAGGGCAGGGGAGCAGTTTACAGGCCGTTTTGTGGGACAGGTCGGACACGCCAGACCTGTGTCGGATATCACGGTTGAAGGATCAACACTCAATTTTACACTTCCGATCCAGTATGAGCAGATGGATTCAGATTTGTCCTTCACCGGGGAATTAGCAGACGGAGTTCTGTCTGGAACTACAAATACCCAAAAGCTGGTAGCTGGAGCTCTGGCCGGAACGGCAGGTGTCGATGCTCCTGCTGAACCCGAAGTGAAATGGACCGCTGTAAGGGCTCCTGAGCTTGCCGCCCCTGAAACTGTCGAATGGGGAGAGACCGTAAAGCTGTTCAATGGTGAAGACTTGGCCGGATGGAGCCTGATGGATCCTGAACAGGATAAATTCTGGAAAGTCATGGACGGAGTTCTCGTGAATGACGTTGTTGACGAAGGCGACGTAGGACAAGGTACCGGCCTGATTACTGACGATACTTTCACGAATTTTAAACTCCACATGGAGTTCAAGTATCCTGAAGGAAGCAACAGCGGGATCTACCTTAGAGGGCGCTATGAAGTCCAGATACAGGATGATTTTGGAAAAGAGCCGGGCAACCGCTACATTGCCGGTGTTTATGGTTTTATCACTCCAACGGAGAACGCAGCGAAAAAAGCCGGTGAATGGCAGGCCATGGACATTACCCTGCTCGGCAGGTATATCACAGTTGTTCTCAACGACAAGACTGTCATAGACAACCAGGAAGTACCTGGAATCACCGGTGGTGCGCTGGACTCCGATGAAGGCGAGCCAGGTCCCATTTTCATCCAGGGCGACCATGGTCCGATCTCTTTCCGCAGCATTGAGATTACCCCAGCTAACTAACAATGCACGGATGGAATGCAGCTACAAAGGACACCAGACCCTGCGGGGGAAGTGCCAAGCACCACGAACCAATTCCCACAGAGGAGTGTTGGGAAGCTGTTAAGAACGCCGGAACCCGCGTGGGACGGGCATTCGACATTCGACATTTGACATTTGACACTTGACAATACCCTATAATGCCTATGCTGAAACTATGCCGGGACCGCTCAACTACTGATCTGCCCCCGGTTTGGAGTCTTCCAAAAACGGCAAACAATTCGAAATGAGTGACGAAAATGGAATTACGTAATGACTCTCGCTATGCGTTACTGACACCCACAAGTATGGGGACCAGACTTACACCTCTCCATGGACAACCTGTCCACTGCAGTGAACAGTTCTCATTGGTTGCCACCAGTGCTGAAACGAACGTGGGAAGTGCTTCTTCATTTCTGGGACTGCCAGTCAAGGTGCTCACCACATTCGTAAAGGACAGTCCGATTGCTCGCCTCATTAAGGACAATCTGGCCGGAAGACATATGGATTACGAGGGGAAGGACGTCGAACCTGGCGGACCCTGGGGCTATCGACATCAAATCAATATTGCTGACAGTGGGTATGGCTCCCGCGGGCCGAGAGTGCATAACGACCGAGCCGGTGAGGTCGGACGCACCCTCAACGTAAAGGACTTTGACCTGGAACGAATTTTCGGGCGAGAAGGCGTCCAGATAATTCATCTCTCAGGCTTGATCGCAGCCCTTTCACCAGACACGGGAACGTTCTGTCTCGAATTGGCCAGAGCTGCCAAACGGCACGGTACACGGATCTCTTTTGACCTCAATCACAGGGCATCATTCTGGGATGGACGAGAAGATGAACTCCATGACATCTTCACTGAAATCGCATCCGTAACCGACATCTTGGTTGGGAACGAAGAAGATTTCCAACTCTGTCTGGGAATACAAGGTCCAGAATCAGGAGGCAAGGACCTGGCTTCTAAGATCGAAGGATTTAAAGGAATGATCGGGCGAGCCCGGGAATCCTATCCAGGGGCTGCTGTATTTGCCACAACTCTGCGAGAAGTGATTAGTACAAACGCTCATATGTGGGGTGGGATTGTCTATGGTGAAGGCGAGTTCCACGTAGCAGAGCCACGCGAGATTTACGTTCTTGATCGGATCGGCGGTGGAGACGGTTTTGTTGGAGGGATGCTCTACGCGATCTTAAAGGGATGGGAGCCTGAGAAATGGCTTCAGTTCGGATGGGCAACCGGTGCATTAGCGACCTCCCTCTTAACGGATTACGCTCAGCCGGCCGACGAAGAGCAGGTCTGGAGTATTTGGGAAGGTAATGCACGGGTCAGACGATGAGGCCACCGGGTGGTTCTTGGCCGAGCTAAGGGCCTCCGAAGCGGAACTGGGGAGTAAGGGGAGTAAGGGACACTGTTTTTCTAGGCTGTTGCTTTCGCAGGTTTGAGTACTCGTCCTTCTTTTCAACAGAGGTCGCTGTCCTGGACTTTGAGGAAGGATCGAACGATGCCGCGACTGCCCCGCCAGATCGCCAAATCGAAATGGACGCTGACGGTTTTTATCATCTCCGAGGCCAGGTCGCCGGACCGGCCGGCTACTATCCATTGCATGTACCGGAGAACGCCGATCAACTCCTGGCCACCCTCCGCCGTTACACCGGCACAAGAAAACAGTGTCCCCTTCTTTCCCTTCACCATTTGGGCATACGGACTCGCACGGTTCTCTTTGCGAAAGGCTCGAAACGATCATTGTAGGAGCTTCGCTCCAGGATGAAGTTCCTGTTGCTCCTGAAGTGCCCCTGTGTTTCCAACTGGCCTGGCTGGTAAGGAAAGAAAATTGGAAAGGGGAGTGGTGTGGCCGGGAGTCGAATGATGATCCACCCTCCTCCCCAGGGGATCTCCCGCTGTCCTGCAAAACAGCCAAAAGCAGGTTGACTGACAAGGATGAAAAACATAACGGTTGAGATCAGTGTTTTTACTTTCATTTGCGTCCTCCAACTACTAACTAAGGCGTAAAGAAGGGATGAAAAACTGAACCCCTTTTGAAAAAAGGAGGCTAAGGGCTGTCAGAGACACCAAGACCCGCGTCGTGCTTCCACCTTCGCGAAGGCTGTAGTGGACAGGTGAGATTCGAGGTCTGGAATTTGGGATTTCCGAAGGCTCTGCCCCGGGGCGGGAAACTGTCGGCGGCACGATGTCACTCACTACATCCTATGATCTGTAGGCGTAAGCCCGGAAGCTCTCCCAAGCGGCAGTGAGCGCTAGCGAACAATCGAACCTGCACGGGGGGGGGTACCCCCCACAGGATTTTAAGTCCTCTCGGACCATTTTGTAACTAGTTGATAAATATAGAGAGACCCCGTCTCTCTCAAATCGCTGTTTTGGCTGGAGTTGGACTGAGTGAGCTGGAGTTGGATCTACGCGGGCACAGCTCCGCCGAGGGCGGGGAAGAACCAAGCACCAAGAACCAATTCCCAAAGAGGAGTCTAACAAGCCGCCGGCACAAGAAAACAGTGTCCCCTACTTCCTCCCCTGAATTCTTCGGCTCTGTATGCCTGGCAGAGTCGAAACTGTTGGCAAGAAAACAAGAATCTGACGGGTTGTAATACTGAAAAAAGCTCCCTGTTGAACTTCGTCCGATGAAAGAACGCGATACCATAACCTAAAACAAATATGTGTCAAAATGATCGCGGATTTCCAATATGAATACTGCTAGATTACTTATCTCAGTACTTTCCTTATGTCTGACAGCGACGGCCTTGGGAGCGACGGATATCGATTCGCAATGGCGTGGTGCCAATCGTGATGGGAAGTACCATGGCGAGAGACTTTTGAAACGATGGCTGGATGGTGGGCCCAAACTGCTTTGGGATACTCAAGGCCTCGGTCAAGGGCACAGTACGCCGGCGGTTACAGGTCAGAAGATCTATGTGACTGGTATGCTCGAGGAAAGCGGGATCCTATTTGTATTCGGTTTGGATGGCAGAAAGCTGTGGCAGACCGAATACGGAAAAGAGTGGACCGGTGATTATCCAGGTGCGCGCTGCACACCGACAGTAGTAGGAGGGCTGCTATATCTTGAAAGTGGTCAGGGTAAGGTTGTCTGTCTGGATTCCAATACTGGCAAGATAAAGTGGTCGGTTGATTTGCTCAAGAAGTTCGAAGCTGAAAATATCCCTTGGGGTATGGCCGAATCGTTGCTCATTGATGGCGATAATGTCATCTGTACACCGGGAGGTCCAAAGCACAATGTTGTGGCATTGAACCGTTTTAATGGTCAAGTTGTTTGGACCAGCAAGGGTAATGGGGAGCCTGCCGCCTATTGCTCTCCAATCCTGGTGAATCATAACAACACGCGTCTGATCATCACTATGACAGCGGAGTCGATCATCGCCGTCGATGCGGATACTGGAACCTTTTACTGGGAAACGCCGCAGCATCAAGGCAATAAGATCCATGCCAATACACCTTTGTATTTCGATGGCAAGGTCATTTGTTCAAGTTCATCAGCAGCATCGCATTCAGGTTTGGTTTTGTTGCAGTTATCAGAAGATGGCAAGAGAGCGGAAGTTCTTTGGCGTAATCAGAGGTACCGCAATCTCATGGGCGGAGTCATTCTGCAGGACGGGTATTTGTATGGTTCACACTATCGCAGGAACCAGTGGTCCTCTATCGATCTGCAAAACGGCGAATTTTCCCATCATAGTAGAGAACTGGGTGGAGGTGCAGTCATTTATGCCGACGGCCTTTTCTACTGTTACAGTGTTGACGGTGAGCTTGCCCTGGTGAATGCCAGTCCCAAGTCTTTTGATATTTTGAGCTCTTTTGAGATTACCAAGGGCACGGGACAGCATTGGGCGCACCCGGTTATCAAAGCCGGCCGGCTCTATATCAGACATGGTGATACCCTGATGGTTTATGACATCGCCAGAAAATAAGAACCCGCACTGATTCAAACTGTCGACAAGAAACTACAGGCTGTTTCAGGCCGGGTCTCCCGCCAGGTTCCTGCGGACTCACTCTCCGAGCCTGTATTCTTCTCTGTGTATTGACGCATGAAACCCTGCTACAGAGGCCACTGATTCCCTCCTGAAGGCTTCAGCCCAAGGATGATGCCTCCCGACCTTGTAGGACTATCTACTAAAATGCCCTCTATCTTGGCCTGAGTTGGATCTACGCGAACACCACCCGCCTGCGGCGGGAAATCCCAAGCACCAAAGCCCAATTTTCAAAAAAACACTGTACGAGGCTGCCAGAGACACCAAACCCCGCCTTCTGAGATTTGAGGTTTGAGATTTGGGGCTTGATACTTGGGACTTCCGAAGGCTTCCCCGCACAGGATTTTAAGTCCTTTTCCGCCATTTTGTAACTAGTTGATAAATAAGAAGAAATCCCGTCGTCATTTAATCGCTATTTTGGCTGGAGTT
>JAUWTT010000526.1 GCA_030614585.1 Acidobacteriota bacterium | reverse complement strand
GATATCAGTTTAGAGCCCGAGAGAGCTCTGTGCCGAGTTTCCGAGTTCGTTTACTTTGCGTTGGAGATGGAATACAAGAAAGTTGGGATCGCCTTCTGTGTGGATCTGTTCGAACAGACCACTATTCTTGCGAGAGTACTGGCAAGGTTCTTCGAGGTCTTCTCAGTCTGCTGCAGGGTGGGAAAGACCTATGTGGATTCACTGCTTGTATACCCCGACTCAGGCATTAATGATTTCGATGTGGATAGTGCCCCGTGTAACCCTGTGGGGCAGGCCGAGATCCTGAACCGTTTCGGCTCTGACATCAATATTATTGCCGGTCTCTGTGTCGGAATGGACTGTATCTTTGCTGAAGTCAGCCAAGCCCCTGCAACCGCTTTGTTTGTCAAGGACAAGATGTTGGCCAACAATCCGGTTGCTGCGGTCTATTCAGACTTCTACCTTGAGGAGATCGCAAGGCAGGGATTCGGGAGGAACCGATGAGTTTCCTGGTGACACGGCAGATTTGAGCTGGTTCACCAAATTGTGAGCTGTATGATTGAGAAAGGAGGTCTCATGACCACCATCAATTTAAGAGCTGTGGGTTTTTGTGTGCATTACTCGCCTCAGGGAGACTGGGCCTTTGACTACGCCCTTCGGCTTTCCCGCGAGAATTCACTTCAGCTGAATGTCTTTCATTTTCTGGCGGACCCATATGATCCGAGTGACAAGACAGGTCAGGGAATCGGCCGGCAGGAACGAACTCGCCTGGCTATCGAGAAAGAACGTGAACTCCGGCTCTATTACGACGAGCTGGCCGGCGACTATCTTGAGGTTGGGTTCCGACTTTGCGAAGACAATGAGTGGACCGAATTGCATCGTTGTTTGCTGAAACGAGAGTTTCAAGTGCTGGTCCTCGGTTTTGCGGGTCACGACGCGACGTTTGGAGGGAGACCTATTCTGGAGTTTGCAGACTCTTTTATATCGCCGGTCGTGGTGGTGGGGCCAGTATCTCCGGGCGAATACTACCTCAATTCCGCCGCTGTGCTGATAAGAGAGAGACTGGGACTTGGGGGTACTCTTCTGACTGATGACAGTCCCGTTTTGAACGTCAGACATTGTCTTTCAAGTGGAGCTGCGGGACAACTTGGACTCATTTGACTCTTGAAGGCTATCTGATCCCGCGGTGCGCAAGTCCAATCCGTAAATGCTGCTGCCATTTATAGTGATCATTTGCGATGCAATCGGATTCGTTTCCGGGTAGCCACTGACAGAAACTGGGTCGATCGAATATGGATGAAAAGGTCTTTGAACTCATCTTTAACAGCATCAATGATGGTGTATTCACTGTAGACGAACAGCGCATCATTACATCTTTCAATAGAGCGGCGGAGGAGATAACCGGCTTTCAAACTTCGGAAGCCCTGGGTAGACACTGTTTTGACATCTTTCGCACTGAAATATGCCACAAACGGTGTGCTCTAAGAGACACCTTGAAGAATCATCTTCCGGTCACAGATGCGCGCGTGACGATTATCACCCGTGAAGGATGTGAAGTGCCGATTAATGTAACGACAACTCTCCTGAGAGATGACAAAGGAGAGATTGTTGGTGCGGTGGAGTTCTTTGAGGATCTCTCTGAGATCGAACAGTTGAAAGAGCGATTGCACAAGACCAAAGTTCTAAGCGACATCGTAAGTGTCAATCACCACATGCAGAAGCTGATTAACCTAGTGCCTGATATGGCAAAATCCGATTGCTCGGTTCTTATCCAAGGCCCAAGCGGGTCAGGGAAGGAACTCTTTGCCGAAGCCATTCACAATCTCAGTCCCCGTAGATATGGCCCGTATATCAGACTCAACTGTGCTGCCTTGCCTGCCACTCTTCTTGAGTCGGAGCTATTCGGTTACGAGAAAGGCGCATTTACAGACGCCAAGAGCAATAAGCCCGGGCAGTTTTGCCTCGCCAACGGCGGGACTCTCCTGTTGGATGAGATTGGCGAAATGGAGGTGTCGCTGCAGGTGAAGCTCCTCCGCGTTCTCAGTGATGGGGAATATCGGCCATTGGGGTCGGCCAAGACGCTGAGAGCCGACGTAAGGATTATTGCAGCCACAAATGCTAACTTGATGGAGTTGATCAAGCAGGGCCGTTTTCGACAGGATCTTTACTACCGGATCAATGTCGTGAACCTGGAGGTACCTCCCCTGTACGAGAGGCCCGAAGACATTCCGATACTTGCTGATCACTTCATCCGCCAGCTCAGAAAACGAACTGGCAAAGCCATTAGGCGGATGTCTTTGGATACAATCGCTCGACTTAGAAAATATCCCTTTCCAGGGAATGTTCGGGAACTGCAGAACGCGATCGAACATGCTTTTGTGATGTGTCATGGGGATGAGATCGGGTTGGAGGACCTCCCCTTGGCTATCGCTAACGGGGCAGTTTTGAGCACCGGCTGTATTCCGGAGGCGAGAAACGAAAAGGCACTGATTGAAGATGCTCTCATTCGGAACCATGGCCAAAAAATGAGAGTTGCCCAGGAGTTGGGAATGCACAGGTCGACTCTGTGGCGAAAGATCAAATCCTACGGGATCGGTGGCTAGAGGATTTTCTGGGGAGATGGAAAGCAAGGCCTTGCTTTGGATACTCTTTCGACTTGAGACTGCCGGGCTGGATATGAATTCCTCATATGCAGTTGACGATAGTAGGACATCGTTTCTACATCTACATCGTTAACACTGTGAGGCTGAGATTCCAGCAATCTTTGTTAAGGATGTGTCGCCATCCAATTCATAGTGAATAGGAGCCGTCAGTACTTGATTCTCCTTTCTATCTGAAGTCATTCGTGAAAACGTATCTACAAAGTGACTCGATTAACTAAGCTGACCAATAGGGGAGAACTAAAACCTTTTCCCGCCCACGATTCCGTCGATTGTATTACGCATATGTTCCTATTTATTGGTATCCTCTTTGTCCCACGCGCCTTCGATCTTTTCCACGAGTTCATCCACTTCACACGGCTTTGTAAGATAGCCGTACGCTCCCAGTTTCATTGCCTTCAGAGCCGTGCTGACGGCTCCGTGCCCGGTCAGGATAAGCGTCTCGGTGAACAACTGAAGCTTTTTGACTTCTCTCAACGTAGTAATTCCATCCATGCCAGGCATTTTCAGGTCCAGAACCATGACATCATACTTGTCCTGACTGAGGGCCTTGATCGCGCTGTCGCCGCTGTTTACTGCGGTAACATGATATCCCCTGCTCACAAGGAGTCGTGTCATGTTTTCAGTGAATTCCACTTCATCATCTACCAGAAGGATTCTTGCTCCTTTCATCTTGTTTCTCCTTTGCATTAGGTCGCTTCTTCTATTTCATCACTTTCTTTCAACCGTGAAGAAAAATCAACATAACGTATAACGTAATTCGCGTGGTTGACGTCCAAAACGACGGATAGCGGGAAACTAAGGAAAGATAGCCCTGAGGTCCGCCGCGGGGCTCTCCAGATCTTCGTAGAAGTCGGTTGATCCGACAGAGAAGCGCAACAGGATGTCATTGAGTGCTTTGGGGACGTAGGGGAAGAGCTTGCCCAGATTGGCAATGCGGTGCTTTCCCAGGGGCAGTGCGTCGTCTTCGACGAAGCCTCCTTGGCGCAGCAGCGGGTAGCTCTCTGGCTCGCGGGTGACTCCGCGGAAGGTG
>JAUWTT010000110.1 GCA_030614585.1 Acidobacteriota bacterium | reverse complement strand
TCTCGTACGACTGCTTTGCGTCACTTTGTCACCAACTACCTGAGCGGAGTATTCAGGTGTGGGGAAACCCACTTGCAGTATGTGCGCGGTGTTCCGGACTCTATTTCGGATTCTTGATCGGCCTGCTGATCGTTCCGTACCTAAACACCTTATCTCGGCAGATTCTGGCACATCCTCGCCTGCTGATTCTCTTTGCTTTACCGATGACCGCCGACCTATTGCTGACCAATACTTCGGCAAGTCGTTTTATCTCAGGCGCCGCGGCAAGCTTTCCAGTGGCACTTTTGGTTTGGGTTGCAGTCGAGGGTTTGCAGTTAGGACCCCTTTTGAGGAGAAAAGAAATATGAATGAGCAAAAGCCCCCTATTCTTATCCCGGCATTGATTGGAGGAGTGTTCCTTGGGGTCACATCGGCTTTACCTCTGATCGAGTACATCAATTTTGCCTGCTGTGTACTCGTAATCGGAGGCGGCGTACTAGCCAGCGTACTTTATCTCAGGGACTATCCCGACTACCTGCCTCCAGTAAGCTATGCTGACGCAGCTGTCCTGGGACTGCTGACAGGGGTAATCGGAGGGTTCGTTTGGACGATGGTAGGCCTGCCTCTCGAGTTCTTCAAGATCCAGATTGGGATGGGGATGGCGGATATGTCCGAACTCAGCGAACTCCTCGATGACGCTAGCATTCCACCAGCCCTGCGGAGCTTGCTCGACGACTTTCTTGCTCACGGGGGCATGCCTCTATGGATGGTAGTCCTTTCGTTCATCCTTAACCTGGTTCGCAGCGTCATTTTCGCAACGCTCGGCGCCATCATTGGGGTCGCGATATTCCAGAAGAAACCGGCAGGTTCGGTTCCTCCGACCGCACCAGGCCCCCAGCCGCCAGTGATGGGCTGAGGAGAAATGAGGACAAAACAGTTGGGGGGTGTTCCCGAGCATCCCCCTTCGCTAAAGCTATGGAGGGCAAGGATGCCGGATGCCGGATGCCGGATGCCGTTAGATTGTGGCCTTCCCGAGTGACATCTTCTTGGTGTGCTTGGTGACTTGGTGGTGAATCTTCACCGATTATCCCCCTTCGCTAAAGCTATGGAGGACAGGCCCTCCTTCGCTGAAGATATGGAGGGCAGGCCGAGTTCCCAGCCCCTGGGGGAAAGACCCAATCCCCAAGCACCAATTCCCAAGCCCGTTCTCCCGACCCCGATTACCGATAACCGATCACCGATTACCGATCACCGGCTCCCACTACGGAATCTCTTCTGTCAATTCCGCTTCGAAGGTAGGTTCTGACTTCATCACATCCAGAGCTTGAAGCGATTTCTCCAGCAGGTGAATGTACGAGGAATCAAGCGCGACTCGCCGCCTGAAGTGGTCAACCTTCGCCTCAAGGTCTTCGTTCTTCGCGGCAAGCAGCTTCTGTTGACTCAGCTTCTCCTGGAGACCGCCTGCGAACACCAGTATCCGCTCGTAGCGGTTCATCAGCTCTTCGTATAGCTCGGCATCCACAGACTCCGCCCAAGTCTGAACCTGAGACTCTTTCTCTTTCCCGGTCATCTCATTCATGCTTCTTCCTGTCCCATCCCAGTATTATGCGCGTACTTGGACTCAAGCGTTGCCCTTGACTTCGCCGGTCCGTCGAGTGTTTCAGACAGCCGTTCAAAATAGAGAACAGCTGCTTTTCCCGCCAGGAAGGTCCACGTTCCCCCCACCGACACCGAAATGATCCTCTTCAGATCTGGAAATTCCTCTCGCAGACGGTGACAGCCCTCTCTGATCAAGCCACCCACTGCGAACATCGGAAGCAGCTCCCGAGCTCTACCGCGGTCAATCCGGAAGCCGTAGACCCTGGCGATCTTCAGCAACATTGCGGTCTGGATTGCTGAGATCGGAAGGATATCACTGACCGGAATGGGAATCGCTCCTATCAAGCCGGCTCCAACCGCCGCTTGTGTGATCACTCCATTGCAGACAGTTCTCCTGAACCCAGGGAATCTCCTTGACAAGGGGAACAATGCTTTTGGGTATGCAGCGATGATCGCCTTTAACAGTTGATCAGCCGTTCCCCGCTTGAAAGCACATACGGGAATGACAGCACAGCCCAGTTCTCTCTTTGCTCTGGCAACTACCGAACGCGGCCTTTCTGCCAGATCAATCTTGTTCAGGACTACCAGGAAGGGCTTACCCAAAGAGGAGAGGCGTTTCACCATCCGAACGGTGTCCTCGGTAAAGCCGAAGCTGGCATCCAGTACAAGAAGGATCACTTCAGCCTCGAGGAGTTCCGATGGAAGATTGCGACTGGTGCCATAACCAAGAAACTCTTCCAAACCCTGAGTGTCAATAACAGTAAAGACAGGCTCAACCGAGGTGGTTTCGCCCTCGAGAATTCCCTCAATCAACGACTGTTTTCCAGTCCGAGCCGGACCGACGAGCGCTATCTGAATCCATTCTCGGGACTGAATCCCCTCCCACTGCCGCCGTACGAGTTCGAGTACACGCTGCAGGGTGTCCCCGTCGGGCGGCACCGATCGAACGGCCTCCCTCAGCCGGTTACGAAGTTCTTCCGGGAGGAGAGACGCAGTCTGTTCCAAAAACTGCATCAATTCGTCCGGACCCAAGTCTCGGATTGAAGAGAATACGCTAAGATCTTGTTTTGATTCGCTATTAGAAGCCATCGACATGGAAACCTTGTGATTCTACCGGTTCTCGAGAACCTGAAACTGGGTCTCTTGGAAGGTATTATCCTCCCACCTGAAACAGCGTACAACAGGATATCGCTTCTGCAAAGAGACGATCCAGTAACCTATGTCGTGATAATGGTATTCATCGAGGTCTTTTGCGGAGGGAAATGCTCCGGTACGGGGATGGGAATGGTAGATTCCGAGCAGCCTCTTTCCACGCCGGCGAATACTCCGAAACGCTTCGAACAGTTCGCTCGGTGGAACAGAAAACTCGACCTCACTCTTCCGCTCATTACTACAACAAACAATCTCATCGACTTTGTCGTTGTGTCCTATGAGCAGCCCACAACACTCGAGGGGTTCCTCTCTTCGGGCATGCTGCACCATTTGATCGATGATATTGCTCAGGATGATCACCGGAAGTTATTACATCAGGTCAACCGGATCAATATCAATCGATACCCTTCGAAGATCAACCTTCTCCGCCCTGAGCGTACTGAAGGTCCGCTGCAGCACGTCATGCAGTTCTTTCCGATCGGTGGTCTTGAGGAGGATCTGAACCCGAAAGTCATTCTTGAGCTTCTCAATGGCGGCGGGTGCCGGGCCAAGAACCCGCATCCTCGAGCTATCTGAAAGCTCTCTTCGACAGGCCGTCAACTGACTGGACACAGCCTCCGCTATCGACCAGGCCTTTTCCAATTCTCTCCGCTGTACAACAATGTTTGCCAGAGCCGTGAAGGGTGGGTAGCGAAACTTGCGCCGAAATGAAAGTTCCTGCTCAGCAAAGTTCTTAAAGTCCTGACCGCAGGCGTATCTGAGACTGTAATGGTTTGGATAGTAGGTCTGAATGACCACCTCACCTGGCCGTTCTCCGCGCCCCGCTCGGCCTGCAACCTGGGTAAGCAATTGAAAGGTTCGTTCTGCCGAGCGAAAATCGGCTAGCCTGAGTCCTTGATCGGCTCCCAGCACTCCAACCAGAGTGACGCCTGGAAAATCGTGACCCTTGGCGATCATCTGTGTTCCAACCAGTATGTCGGTTTCGCCACGAGCAACCCCTCCCAGGATACGTTCATACCCTCCCCTCCTCTGTACACAATCGCGGTCCAGGCGGTCGATATTTGCGGCTGGGAAGAGCTCACGCAGGATCTCCTGGACCTTCTCAGTACCTTCGCCCACGAAATGAACGTACTGCTTGCCACACTCGCTGCACTCCACTGGGACTGTACGGGAGTAGCCACAGTAATGGCAGGACAATCGGTCGGAGTACTGATGGTAAGTCATGCTGATACTGCAATTGTTACAGGTCTCCGTATGTCCACAACTTCGGCACAGTACAGACGAGGCGTAACCGCGCCGATTGAGAAGAATCAGCGTCTGTTCTTTCCGGTCGAGCCGGTTCCGAACAGATTCCTCAAGCAGCTCTGAAACACTCGTTGCTTTTCCCCGCTTCTCAAACTCTGTCCGCATGTCAACGATGTGGACCGTGGGTAAGGGGCGATCGAGGATTCTGGAGCCGAGATGAAGATACTCCGGAACACCCTTGGCCACCGCATTATGGTAGGTTTCGAGCTGAGGTGTGGCGCTTCCCAAAACCACCAAAGCGTCCTCAAGCTGCCCCCTCTTGATCGCAATATCTCGCCCGTTATATCGAGGCTGATCCGATTGCTTGTACGATGAGTCATGTTCCTCGTCGACCACAATCAGGCCCAGATTCGTCAGAGGGGCAAAGACCGCTGACCGCGTCCCCACGACCACTCTCGCTTTGCCCTGGCGAATCAAGTTCCACTGGTCAAATCGTTCGCCTTCGGACAGACCGCTGTGAAGAATCGCGACCTCATCTCCAAACCAGTTCCTGAAACGGCGAGAAATCTGGGGTGTCAGGCCTATTTCAGGTACGAGTACCAGAGCTGTTTTACCCTGCTTGATCGCTTCAGCAATTGCGTTCAGGTAGATCTCGGTCTTACCGCTTGCGGTCACTCCATGAATCAGGAGGCTGTCGAACCGATCCCGTTCGAGTCTATCCAACAGAACCTTCAGTGTCTGCGACTGCTCCGCGGAAAGGGAGTGTTTCTCGGGCTCCGAAGTATCGGAATAGGTCCAGGGGGAACGATTGACGTCGATTTTTTCAACAGCAATCAGTCCTTTCTTCTCGAGACTTTTCCAAACCGACGAACTGGTCCCGGTAAGCCGGGTGAGATCGCTAATCAACAGGGGGAGCTGGCGCTGTTGAATGAACTCGATGACCTCGCTCTGCCTGGGGGTCAGATCGGTTTCGTTGTCGAGAGCCGTGCTGACCACAGCCATGCGAGTTTTTGCAGGCCAAAACGCTCCGCCACTCCCATTCGGGGAAGCTTTCTTCGCCAACAGCCCCGGCGGTAACATCACCCTGAATACTTCGCCGAGGGGAGCCAGGTAGTACCAGGACAGCCAAGTACCCAACCGAACCAACCTCTCACTGAGAACTGGACTGCTCTCAAGGACTCTGGAAAGCTCTTTCAAGCCAGAATCGTCATCGCCAAAGCGTGTTTCTACGACGACCCCGATCAGGTGACGTCTCCCGAAGGGTACGAGTACACGGCATCCGGGGTGACAGTCCTCCTGGAGTTCTTTCGGCACTCGGTAGGTGAAAGTATGGTGGATTCCCAATGGCACCGCCACTTCGGCAAGCCCAACCATCTCCTCCGTAGCGTGATGTCGCGGATTCATTCCATAGCCCGCACTTCCCACAAAGTGGCTACTGCGGGCTAGCCGTCCCGATAGTAGTGACTGCCCTTTTCTTGAAGCGTATGACGCACCTTCTTCAAATCCTCCCACACTTCACGTTTGGCTGAAGGGTTTCTCAGCAGATAGGAGGGATGAAATGTCGGTATCAGTAGGCCACCCCGATACTCAACGAACTTGCCTCTGAGTTTGCTGATAGTCGTGGTCGACTTCAAGAGGGTTTGTGCAGCATACCTGCCCAGCGCCACAATAATCATCGGTTGGATAGCCTCAATCTGCTGGTGAAGAAACGGCTCACAGGACTCCACCTCGTCGGGCTGGGGGTTTCGGTTCTGGGGAGGTCTGCACTTCAAGATATTGGCAATATAGACCTGCTCCCTCTGGAGCCCAATCGCCTCAATGATTCGGGTCAGTAACTGTCCGGCCCTGCCCACAAAAGGCAGACCCTGGAGGTCCTCGTCAGCTCCAGGCGCTTCTCCAACAAACATCAGGTCTGCGTTCGGATCCCCGGCTCCAAACACGATGTTCCTGCGACCGTCGTGGAGCTTACAGCGCGTACAATCTCCCAGATCAGCCCGAATCTGTTCTAGTGTCAGGGGCCGTTCGGCTTCCGGGGTACTGGGAGGATCGACTCTGAGGTGGGTTACGCCAAGCTCAGAGAAGAATCTCAGCTGCTCCAAGACCTGCGTTTTGAGCTCTGATTCGGGCGGCTTCGAGTTCTTGTCCGTCAATTGCAAAGTCTCCTGGTTTATAGCCCTCACTTCTCCCGAAGTGGCTACTGCGACGGCCGGTCTCCCCGCCCTAACCGATATCCAGCTCGTCGAGCAGGTGATGCTTGTTGCGCCATTCTGGAAGGACTTTGACATTGAGATCCAGATAAATCTTCTCTACCTGAAGAAGTCCTTCGATGTCTCTTCTCGCCGTGACTCCGATCTCTTTGATCATTTTTCCACCACGGCCAATTACGATCTTCTTCTGACCCGGCTTATCCACAATAATGGAAGCGGTAATACGAACAAAGCCCTTTTCCCTTCGACTTTCATCGAACTCTTCAACCTGGACTGCTGTTGAATAGGGCAACTCCTGACGCGTTCGCTCCAGGACCTTTTCTCGAATAAGTTCAGCTACAAGAAAACGCTCCGACTTGTCGGTCTCGTAATCTTCAGGGTACATCGGAGCTCCCTCGGGCAAGTACTCCATGATCTTGCCGATGAGCAGGTCCACGTTGCTTCCATCAAGCGCGGAGGCCGGGATGATCTCTGCGTAAGTGCCCGTCTCGTTGTAGAACTCGATCATGGGCAGGACCTTCCCCTTGTTGATCGAATCGATTTTGTTCAACAGGAGAAAGCAAGGCTTTTCAGAATTACCGACCAGATCAAGCGCGAACTGCTCCCCTTTGCCAAAGGACTCCGAGGCATCCACCATGTGGATTAGCAGATCCACATCACGCATGGCCTGGTATACATTCTCCATCATCCGCTTATTCAGCAAGAAGCCCGGCTTGTGTATACCCGGGGTGTCCACAAATATGACTTGCCCCTGGTCGGAATTGTGAACTCCGAGAATTCGATTCCGGGTCGTCTGTGGTTTGTCACTGACGATCGAAATCTTGAAGCCGAGGAGCCTATTCAAGAGAGTCGATTTGCCGGCATTCGGCCTGCCGACAATTGCTACAAATCCGCTTTTCATTGCCAATGACTGTTTCCCTTCTGGGCAAAAAAATTGAGGCGCCGGAAAAAAACCATGAGCCCTCACTTCTCACAAAGTGGCTACTGCGACGAAGGCTGTACTCGCTGCGCAACCTCGTCAGAACTACGGGCTTGGCCTCTTTCGCCCCAGCTTACGACTCATTTGACTCTTCAGAAACCGTGGAAGCCCGTTGCAACAACACCTCGACTTTGTCCAGAATTTGCTTGGCGATCTGGCTCTTTGGAAGAAGAGGCGACTCTTCAGCCAGTCCCTCACGGTCAACCAATACAACCTGGTTGTAATTTGCCTCGAAACCGCTTCCGGTTTGAGAGATATCGTTGGCAACAATCAGATCCAGGTTCTTGCGCTGAAGTTTCTCGGTAGCATTCTCAACCAGATTCTTCGACTCGGCAGCAAAACCGACCAGCAGCTGATTGTCTTTACGCTTCCCGAGCTCAAGGAGAATATCTTCGGTCCGCTGCAGTTCGAGCATCCACCGGGAACTTCCCTTCTTCGTCTTCTCTGCAGCCACATCGACAGGAGTGTAGTCGGCAACTGCGGCTGCTTTGACCACAATATCGGCAGAAGGAAAACTGGAATAAGCCTTCTCCGCCATTTCCTTCGCGGACCGGACCCATGTTACTTTCACACCCGGAGGCGGGTCCAGAGCAGTAGGGCCCGAAATGAGGTGTACCAACGCACCCCGGTTAAATGCTTCCGCAGCCAGAGCATAGCCCATCTTTCCCGATGATCGATTAGAGACAAACCGAACAGGGTCAACATCCTCGATCGTGGGCCCGGCCGTCACCAGAACCGACTTCCCTTCGAGACTGCGGGTTCCCTGCAACACGGACGCCACAGCGGACGAAATTCGGGCTGGATCTGCCAACCTCCCTTCACCACGCTCACCACACGCCTGGTAGCCTGATTCAGGATCCACAAAGACGACACCCCGGTCCCAGAGAGTCTTAACACTGGACACGGTCGCTGGATGCCGCCACATCTCGACATTCATGGCCGGCGCAATCACAACAGGAGTGGTTGTCGAAAGGTATAAGGTGCTCAGGAAGTCATCAGCGAGCCCTGCCGCAAACTTGGCAAGAATGTTGGCAGTAGCTGGAGCTACAAGAAGAAGATCACTTGCCCGAGCTGCCGATATGTGCAGTATTTCGGGTGAATGGTCCTCGAACAGATCAGTAATCACCCGGTGCCCTGAAAGCTTTTCCAAGGTAAGGGGCGTGATGAATTCCTCGGCGCTCCGAGTCATCACCGGGATTACATCGTGGCCCTGCTCCTGAAGTAGCCTCAGAATCAAGGCTGACTTATAAGCGGCGATGCAGCCAGTGACGCCCAGGATTACCTTCATTCTTCTTTGCCGGCCACCTGTGTCAGCTCAAACTCAACGAGATTTGCCTCTGTCTCTTTAATAGCGATATAGGCTGGTTTGCCGGACTTCACATCCATTCTTGTGGGTGCTCCATTCTGCAAATGCTTCGCCCGCTCAGCAGCAATAAGAATGAAGCGGAATTTACTATCAATATTTTCAGGCAGTTTCAGACTCATACATCCTCCAGTAACGTCGGAGCCCCTGGCCCCAACAAAATCATCCCCGTTCCTTAAACGAGGGCTTCAAATCTGTTTCTCAAGAAAAGTACTAACGATTGGCTCAGCCTCCCGGATCTGACTCTTGACTTTACACCTTGAAGCCAGAATCACGGCCTTCAATTCCAGAACAGACTGTGCCAAATCGCGATTAATAATAACGTAATCATATTTCTTATAAGATTTGATTTCATCTCGCGCAATCTTGAGGCGAGTTCTAATCACCTCTTCATTGTCCAGACCGCGACCCCGTAACCTCTCCTCCAGCTCACGATAGGAGGGCGGTAAAACAAAGACCAGGATCGCTTCCGGCATCTGTTCAGAAACCCTGAAGGCCCCCTGAATATCAACATCCAGCAGAACGTCGCATCCTGCTTCCAGCTGAGACTCTACAAACTGACGACTTGTCCCATAGAAGTTCCCGTATACTTCCGCCCACTCCAGAAACTCACTTCCGGCAAGCATTTCCTTGAATTCGGGGACCGAAACAAAAAAGTACTCATGCCCGTGACGTTCCCCTTCTCTGCGATCCCTGGTGGTATGGCTTACCGAGAACCGAATGTTTCCCAGATTGCGGACCACCCGCTCCGCAAGACTTGTCTTGCCGGAACCTGAAGGAGCACTCAGGATGATCAGATTCCCTCTATTCGACATTCTGCACTTGCTCCCTTATCCTCTCCACTTCAGTTTTGGCTTCAATTCCGACCTCGGAAACTCCAACCAACACTGATTTCGAAAGAACTGTGTTCACTTCTCGATTCAGCTCCTGGCACAAGAAATCCAGTTTCTTCCCCACCGGAAGTCCGTTAACTTCATTGA
>JAUWTT010000592.1 GCA_030614585.1 Acidobacteriota bacterium | reverse complement strand
GGAAACCAGGATCAATGTCAACACAATCTTCATTACTTGCTCCTCTCTCTTGTTTTGCGAATCACTACTCTAAAATAAGAAAGAACCTGCTTTGCGAAGCACTCTATATAAGAGCGAAAGACTCGTCAAGGAAGAGTCTATGGGATCGTGAAGGCAACTCCCATTAGGTACAAGTTCTGATCGGAGAGTCACCCAGGGGTTTTCAGCCGAGATGCAACGGAGTGTCAGATAGACGTATACTTGAAAGGGTATTAACTGGCATTGCTGTCAAGCTTCGCGGAGGGCGGCTTCCGGCGGTATCCGCGTGGCTTTGAACAGAAGAGGGTGAGAAGAAGCTGCTGGTTTGCCCGTGAGAGCAGGCAGCAAGGACCGATGAGCAATCCCGAGCGACAGAACGGAAATGACAAAACCGAGGTTCAAGACCAAGAACCTCGAGCATCTGAAGACACGAGCGCCCGGGCGGCAACCAACCAGGAAAGCCCTGACCGAAAGCGCGGGTCACGTGGCCCATCTCTGTACGACGATGCCCTGGCGGAGAGAACGACCCAGAAGAAGGGGAAGTTTCCCGTATGGCTAGTCGTTTTTGGTCTCGTGTTAGCCGGAATGGTGTTCAGCTTCGTTTCGCAACCCTCCAGCCTTGAACAGGCCGGGCAGGTGGGGACCGAAGGTCAAGAGTCCGAACTCGCGAAAGTTGTCGAAGACGTGCACTCCCAGGATCTGGAAAGAGGAGACGGGGAGGGTCCTGGGTCACAGGAGGCAGCGACTGAGCCAAGCAGTTCGAGTTCGGAATCGAAACCAGAGCCGGTAGACGCACCAGTGCAGCAACAGCAGCCTTCCTCGTCGAGCGACCGCGTTCCTGCGCTTGCAGATCCTGTTCCTCCGAAAGATGATCCACCTGCGACCAGCGTCCGGAATGAGGTGACTGAGCGAAGGGTTGAGGAATCGACTGAAGAAGAAAGTCCAGCTCCAACAAGCGCAGTGAGTTCGGGAGATGAAGAGCTGGAGCCCGCGGCCGATTCTGAAGAGGTCCTCAGTGCAGAAGAGGCCGTCGCTGAACCGGAACCTGATCCGGGCCCGGCGCCGGAAGTCCAGGAAGCTTTTGACCGGCTTCTCAGGGAATCAGACGTGGCAGGGAAGTTGGCCTGGGGCGAGTACACGACCCTTGAGTTCATTGATTGGCGAGTTGTCCAGCAGACCGACAGAGAAATCTGGCTCGATCTGACGGGTAAATGGACCGGGAGCGATCAGGAAGTTCACTTCATCTGGTCGGTTAAAATCGAAGACGGCAAGGTGAGAGCCCTGAGCCAGGAAGCTCGAAACCTGGAGGCCACAGCCAGGAACCAGTAGCCGTTCCTTGCTGTTGTTTCACCACCAAGATACCAAGGGCACCAAGGATGTATGCCTTGGCTTAGTGAGCTTGGTGCCTTAGTGGTTCAATCCGCATTCTTCACCAACTGTCCCGGATATTGAACGTTTCTGGCAGGTTGAGCTCTCTAATAGAGTGGAGGAAACGATCATGAGAATGCGAATCCTGACACTCCTTATTCCCTTGATTCTGATCCTAATCTGCGGCACAGCGTTCTCAAAAGGACGTAAGCACAAGAAGCATGCCGAGGGACAGTACTGCGGTGAGCAGGTGGTTCATGTGCCACCCGGACAGGTGGTTCGTTCATACCGAGCTTCACCCAGAGCAATGCGTGCTCCCAGACGGTTTAAGATGCGACACAATCATGGTGTGGCAGCCCCCATTTATCGAGCGGCCCCTCCGGGGCTGGTTCATTACCACCACGGCGGCTATGGAGGGAATCGCCCCTATCCTTACCCGCCTCCGCGCCCACGAAGAAGCGGAGTCCGTGGCTACATCGGCGTTAACGTCGGCATCGGCATCGGGTTCTGATTAGGGGATTTGAACCACTAAGACACCAAGGGCACCAAGAATCAAGGGTTTAGCTTTGATCTTCCCTTGGTGTCCTTGGTGCCTTAGTGGTTAACTCTTCGAGTTCTACTGAATGTAGATAACTGGCATGTGCAAGCGGTCAGCTTCCTGGTTTAGCGCTCGCAGGTCAGTACCAATCAATTCACCAAGCTCCTTCTTGTACCTCTCCAGTTCTGCCGCCTGTGACTCAAACACCTCTTTTGCACCTTGAGTCGGGGGAGTGTCCCCCTGATTGATCCACAGAAGAAGTGGTGCGAGTCGGGAGTAGAGCTGGGCGCCGCCTTTCATAGCCAGAACGTCATAGGAGATCTTTGCTCCTGGGTTATGAAGTCGAGCTTCGAGATCGCCCAGTCGCCGGATCAGGCCATTTGAAGCTTCGATCAGGCCTTGCGCTTGCGCGTTCTCAGCGAGCAGCTGATTTCGTTCTTTCAATTGATGTTGAGTGCTTTGGAGGCGGTGGACCGTTTTCGTCAGGTCGGTGATCGCGTCGCGGACTTGAAGAGCAAACGCAAGCCCTGCGCCAAGTTCTTCATTCGAGAAAGCCTGGTTCGGAGCGGACACTACTTTCAGTTCTGCCGTAAGAACCTGATCGGCCACTTTGAGTCGGAGTTGGTAGTTACCGGGAACGGCCAGGGGTCCTACCAATGGGTATCCGTAATCCAGGACTCCTCCTTTGATCATTTCGGCACCGTTCCAGTCTAGATCCCAGACGGCACGATTGAGACCCTGTTCGGTGGGAAGTACCCACTCCTCGAGGAGTTCATTCTCTTCCTTTTCGTATTCAGTACTCCCACTGAGGGGGAGTTGTTTACTGGACAGGGTGCGAACGAGCTTTCCGTCTTCATGATAGATTTCCAGGGTGATCTCGTCGGTGGGCTTTTCCTTGAGCCAGTAATAGACCGACGCTCCAATTGGAGGGTTCTCGCCGCTCCACGCGCCCTTCGTCCCATCATGGTATCGCCACCTGGTAGTCGGGGCCGGTGGGAATAGGTGTGCCTCTGCTTCCCTGACAGAAGGTGTTAATTCTCGCAGTGGACGCAGGTCGTCGAGGATCCAGGCCGAGCGCCCGTTGGTTCCGAGGACGAGAGAATCTCCTGTTACCTGCAGATCGTGTACTGCAACCGTGGGCAGGTTGAATC
>JAUWTT010000568.1 GCA_030614585.1 Acidobacteriota bacterium | reverse complement strand
GTGGCTCGCCGAGCGGGGAGGAGAACAATGAAGCGCGTTGCATTGTCTGAAGTCAAAGATCAGCTGTCGAAATATCTGAAGGAGGCGGGGAAAGAGGGCATCGTCATCACTCGGCACGGAAGACCTGCGGGCGTGCTCATTGGATTCCGCTCTGAGGACGACTGGATCGATTATCGTTTGGAGAATGACCCTCGTTTCCTCAGTCGGATCGACGCTGCGCGTGAGAGCCTGCGCTCAGGGCGTGGGGTGCCGATCGAAGAGGTGGCTGAAGGGGAGCTCTGAGATGGCCTTAAACAACCGGTTGGAGCGGACGGTCTGCTGAACCGGAGGGAGAGCGCAGCCCTTGCGGCTTCTGGTTAGTTTGCCAGGCGAATGTCCTTACGTTGAGCCCTGGTCACGCTTTTCAAGTTGGTGCCGAAAATGGTTTCGCCAGCTTTCAGGCAAAGCCGCTATCTCGACCACGCGTCGCATTGTTGCCCAATCGTCTTTGTCAAACGCGTACAGACGCATAACGTCGGCAACACTGATGCCTTGTGTACTGCGCTCTACGTAGGAGAGGGTGTCGCCGGCCTGGACTGTGCCCTCCTCCAGAACAGCAAGATAGAAACCGGAGCGCCTACTCTCCAGAAAGCGTTTCAACATGTCGGCCCGTCCAGATCGAATCCCCAGCTTGTAACAGGGCATCCGCGGTTGAGTGACTCTGACTAAGGCTGAACCGACGCGAATGATGTCACCGATATGCACATCTTCTTCCAGGAATCCTTGAGTGGTAAAGTTTTCACCGAAATGTCCCCACGTCAGGTCCAAATCGGATAATTCACCGCGCCAAAATTCATAGTGTTCCGCCGGATATACATAAACAGCTTTATCAGGGCCACCATGCACGGACAAATCGGCTTGTCCATCGCCGTCTAAATTGAGGGTACGTAACTTAATAGGACCTTCAACAGGTGACTTGAAGATACCCGTCGAGACGGTTCTCCCCTTCCAGGAGGCCTCACGAGGAAGGCCAACATTGATCGAAATGAGTTCCATATACTAGCTCTCCTCCTGCCATAGCGACAGATCATCAAGACATTCAAATAGGTGGGGCTCCGCTCTTGGATGTATGCGTCTCACGCGCTCAAGATCCGCGCTTTTTTGTGTCCTTTTTGAAGCTGTTTCAGGCGCTCTTCCGACTTGTAAAGTACTTCCATACATCGACGATATCGAACAACAACGAAATGAAAATACATACTGACCAAATGATTAGATAACCTCTAAAGGTGTCTCTCGCGGTTGTAATTTCCATCAGCACCCAGACAAATAGTGGAATCCATGGGATATGACCCAATCCGAGGATTCTTTCAAACCCGAACCTTGAATATAGTCCCATCATTAGCATTGCGGAGAGCATGAAGGTAACGAGAATGATTTTCGCTAAAGGCTCATTCCAGAATCCCACACTCGCGACATTGACAATCATTAGAATGAGCACCCAGACAGGAACCAGGACCGGCTGCTGCATCAGTTCGATAAAGAATCTAAGTGGGTTTCTCATCGGTATTAGTGCCTGCGGCGGTTGGATTCCATCCGGCCTCCAGGAATGGCAATGTCCTGCGCATCTGCATGGCCAAATGATTTGGTCAGCATCTCTGGTTTGCATTTGCTGCATATTCGCACTACTCCACGAGTGCTCTTAGAGTACTCGAACACCCCAGAACTTGTTTCCCCACAATTGTTGCACTCATTCTGCTCCGGCAGACGACGGCCTCTGCGAGAGTGCAATCGGAGTTTTGGGAGAACAGCCCGCCTTCCCTCCTCGGACTTACCCTTTTGGCTGGATTTCACAGCTGCGGTCAACCGGTTATATTCGGCTTGCGAAATCAACCGGGCCACGGAAAGGCTGAGCCTCTTTGGTCCCACCCTGGCAAAGAAGACTTCGACAACTTCACCGACAGTGCTCGAGGTCACGGTTCCCAGACCCCATTCCAGACGTTTCAGATTTGCAACCTGATCTCCCTTACTCACAGATTTCAAAGCCCGTGCTTGACTCTTGTTTGCCATGAACTACTTCCCTTTGGGTGCTCCGTTCACTGGTTCACAAACCTTGAGACAGCCGCGTCGGTGACTCCTAGTAGCCGAGCGGCTTCGGCTTGTTTGCCATCAGCCAGTTCCAAGGCACGGGAAAAGAGTTTCTTGCGGGCCTCTTTGAGGAAGTCTTCAACCTTGAATCCGTGGTAAGGGTCGGGAATAAAGCTTTTACTGTCACTGGAAACCAGTTCCAAGTCTTCCGGTTTGATCTTCCGGCTGCGACTTAGGATCGCCGCTTCCTTGACAATATGCTCCAACTCACGAACATTTCCGGGCCATTGGTGACTTTGGAGGTTTCTCAACGCCTCGGGTGTGAAGACCCAGTGCTTGTGGTAACGCTTTCCGAACTGCCCCAGGAAATGGATGGCCAGTTTTGAAATGTCTCCTCGTCGCCGGCGAAGGGGAGGAATATCAATTCGTGTCCCCTTGAGACGAAAATAGAGATCCTGTCGGAACTTCCCATCGTTGACCATTGCCGGCAAGGCATTGTTGGTTGCTGTCACCAGCCGAACATTCACTTCGACTTCTCGCCCTTCTCCTACCGGCTCGATCACCTGGTATTCAACAGCCCTTAAGAGTTTCGCCTGTATCTTCTCAGACAGTTCACACACTTCGTCCAGGAACAATGTCCCTCCATCGGCGAGCCTGAATTTCCCCGGCTCGTCGCCAATCGCTCCAGTGAATGAGCCCCTCTTGTGGCCAAAGAGAATGCTTTCTGCCAACTCGTCTGGTATCGCTGAACAGTTCACGGTAATCAGCTTGTTTCCCGACCGGTTGCTCATTTGATGGATAAGCTTGGCGATGATCTCTTTGCCTGTTCCATTCTCGCCTTGGATGAGGACCGGTTCGTCGTAGGGAGCAACGGTAATCGCTCTTCTGAGGGCCTTTAAGAAGCCTGGGTCATCTCCAACCACTCCCATTTCCACACAGATCACTGAGAGGTCCGGCTCGATAGGGGCCGCCATGCAGAAATCGAGCATTGCCTCGGCATGAACCTCCGGAAACTCCGGTCCGGTAAGGTCTACTTCTGAGACAGCCGGGGATGTGGTGCTGACGAACTTCGGAGGACGCACGTGCAGGAGGCGGGCAGGTAGTTCTCGCGAGGAGGCGAGAAGCATCCAGCAGGCGTGCATGTGAGGCGTGCCCGAAGCCGTAGCGATACTGATGTTTTCACCGCATGAATCCAGGATCTCAGGAAGAACCCGACGCAACCCCGAAAGGATGGCAGAGTAGTTT